>JAICQC010000074.1 GCA_025938055.1 Anaerolineales bacterium
GAAGTTGTACGAGCATTATTTCAACGATCTCTTCCGAAAGCAGGCGCATGTGCGCAACGCCGAGGTGGAGGAATTGCTCGGCATGCTGCGAGATCCGTTTAACAGCACACGCAACACGACCAACATGCTGGCGAATGCCGATTTCAAATTCAAGCCGGCGCGGGACAGCAAAAACGAGAAGATCGAAGTGACACAAAGTACCTATGGTTCAATCCTGAACGGGACCGATCGCAAAGCACGCCGGACTGCCTGGGAAAACTACAACGACAAATATCTGGAATTCAAAAACACCCTCGCCGGGAATCTTGCCACGTCCATCAAACAGAACGTGTTCAATATGAAAGCGCGCAACTTTAAGTCGTCGCTGGAAGCCACGTTGTTCAACGGAAATGTCCCGGTGGAGATGTTCCACAATCTGCTCGACATTTTCACGAAGAACCTGCCTCTGTGGCATCGTTACTGGAAGCTGCGCCGTAAAGCTCTCGGTGTGAAGACGCTGCATCCCTATGAAGTGTGGGCGCCGCTTACAACCAAAAAGCATAAGGTGCCTTTCGAGAAAGCTGTGGACTGGATCTGCGAGGGACTCGCGCCGATGGGCGAGGAATACGTCCGCGTGATGCGCAAAGGCTGCCTGGAGGATCGCTGGGTGGACTGGTCTCCAAACAAAGGCAAGCGGCAGGGAGCCTTCTCGACGCGCGTCCCAAAGGACACACATTCCTTTATTATGATGAGCTATACAGACAGTATTGGCAGCATGAGCACGCTGTCACACGAGCTCGGTCATTCGATGCACGCCTATTACGCCAGCCGCGCCCAGCCAATGTTTTATTATCTGTATCCCTCGATCGTAGCAGAGACCGCTTCCAACTTCAACCAGGCGATGACACGGGCGTACCTGCTCGCGAATAACCCCAGTAAATCCTTCCAGATCGCTCTGCTCGAAGAAGCCATGGGAAATTTTCATCGCTATTTCTTCATCATGCCCACGCTTGCCCGCTTCGAACTGGAGACGCACCAGCGCGTCGAGCGAGGCCAGGCGCTGACAGCCAACTCAATGATCGAGTTGATGGCGGACCTTTTCAGCGAAGGCTTTGGCGGTGAAATGAACCTGGACCGCGAGCGAGTTGGCATCACCTGGGGAACCTTTACCACGCATCTCTACATTGACTTCTACTCGTTCCAGTATGCCATCGGCATCTCCGCCGCGAACGCGATTGCCAAAAGGGTTCTGAGCGGCACACCGAATGCCGCCGAGGACCATATCAGTTTTCTCAAAGCTGGTTCCTCAAAACCGCCGATGGAGGTCTTTAAAATCGCCGGTGTGGATATGACCAGCTCGCAGCCCATCGAAGATGCCTTCGAAGTGCTGGCGGATTATATCGACCGTTTGGAGAGTTTGACGAACAAAGTGAAATGATCTATGAATCGAGACGTTCGTGTTATCCTCTTTGCCCATCCCCGCAGCGGAAGCACCAGTCTTTATGAGATTCTTCAACTCCATCCTGAGCTGAATATCCTCGAGGAGCCATTCAACGAAAATTACACGCAGTGGGATAACCATAATAAAAATTATCTGGAGCTGATTCATGACATCCCTTCACTGGATCGACAAGTTACAGAGATATTTATAACCTACAATGGTATAAAGATGCTTGATTATCAACTTCCAGATCATCTCACCGTCCACCTGCTTCAGCACCCTGACCACAAAATCGTTTTCCTTCGGCGGAGAAACCTTCTTCAGGCAATCGTTTCCGTATTGATCGCCAAACAAACAATGCTATGGAAGAAATGGGAAATGACCCGACCGCTGGAGGAATACTATGGGAACCTCCAGCCACTTGATATCCAAGATGTTCAGCAGCGCGTGACGGCGTTGAAGGACCATCTGGAGTTCTTAGAATCGATCATTGACGCCCGTCCAAAGGAGGCGGTGATCAAATTAACGTATGAAGATCTCTACTTTTCGGAACTTTCCCAGCAGAGCCAGAAGATTGCAGAGACTTGTGGTCTGCTCGGCATTGCCCCTCTGGAATCGGAACAGTATCCGTACTATCTGCGTCCGGAATTCGTCAAGATCAATTCAGCTGCCACCTATGCATTTCTGCCAAATGCGAGAGAAATCCAGGAAGCTTGTGGAAATGATACGACAGGCTGGCTGTTTGAGTAATTGCCAGTATAGCTCTTTGACCGAAATTACCGCGGAACGTGCAGTAGGTACTCATTCCTATGAAAATTCTTGAGACCCAAAGACTTTACCTCAGGCATTTGGTTATAGATGACCTGGATAACCTGCATTCATTTTACAGCGATCCAGAGGTGATCAAATACATCCCCGATGCGCCACGCACGTACGAAGAGACCCGGGAAGAACTTGAATGGTTTACGAACGGTCATCCCCGGTTTCCTGAGTTGGGACTCTGGGCAACGATTTACAAGGAAACAGACAGGTTCATCGGTCGCTGTGGCTTACTTCCGTGGACAATTGATGAACAAAGTGAAGTAGAAATTGCATTTGCATTCTCCAAAGCCTACTGGGGGCAGGGGTTGGGAACCGAGGTGGCGCAGGCTCTTCTTCAATACGGCTTCGAGCATTTGAAGCTATCCCGCTTAATCTGTTTGATCGATTCAGAAAACCAGGCATCCATCGGCGTGGCGAAAAAGATTGGCATGACGTTTGATAAAACAGGTGAAGACGAAATGGGACCGTTCTTGATCTATGCAATAAACAAGTAACCTGGAGACCGTGTACTGACTTATAATTACAAACGGAGAGAGTTATGCCCACGGACCCTACACTCGAAGAAGAGTGGTACAAAATGTTGACCGAGGGCGAGTCAATCAACCGTCACCTCTACCACCTTTTTGGATTGCTCCCCTCAGACCCACGCTGCAAACTGTGCGCTGCGCCCTTCAAAGGCTTGGGCGGTACGCTCATGCGCCTGATCGGCAGGGATCAATCGAAATACAATCCCCGCTTCTGCGTGCCCTGTGAAAAATTTGAGCATCCGGGCGGCGCGGAAATCGTCCTGACGATGCTGTTTGCAGATGTGCGTGGTTCGACGACGTTAGCCGAGCAAATGAGTGCGCGAGATTTCAGTCAGTTGATCAATCGTTTTTACACAGTCGCCACTCAGGTGCTGATCCAGACCGATGCACTGGTAGACCGATTGGTGGGAGACGAGGCAATCGGTCTTTACATTCCAAGGTTTGCCGGAGCCGAACATCCGCGCAAGGCTGTCGAGGCGGCGCAGGATTTACTTCGACTCACAGGCCATCGCGACAGCAAGGGACCATGGCTGCCGGTAGGGATCGGCGTCCACACAGGTCCGGCTTATGTCGGAGTAGTAGGCGATGAGGAGAGTCCTGCAGATTTCACCGCCTTGGGCAATAACGTCAACATTACGGCGCGGCTGGCATCCGAGGCAGGACCTGGCGAGATCCTGATCAGCGACGCAGCGTATTCCGCCTCGAACTTGGATCTTGCAAACCTGGAACGCCGCCAGATGGAGCTGAAGGGGAAGAGTGAGCCAATAGGTGTGCACGTCCTGCGTGTCGTGCCAGATTAAGCGTTGAGGAATTGTCCATGCAAAGTATCGTTGTTACCGGCGTCTCGACCGGGATCGGTTGGGGCATCACAAAAGTTCTGATTCAACACGGCTTCCGAGTTTTCGGCAGTGTGCGGAAAACACAGGATGCTGAGCGGCTCTCCAACGAGTTTGGAGAAACGTTCATCCCATTGCTATTCGATGTGACAGATGAAGCCGCGGTTCAGGCTGCTGCGCGGCAGGTGCTCGAGCAACTGAACGGCGAAACGTTATTCGGGCTTGTCAACAATGCCGGGATCGCCGTACCCGCGCCGCTCATGCATCAATCCACAGACGACTTTCGGCACCAGCTGGAAGTGAATCTGGTGAGCGTTCTGATCGTGACAAAGGCATTCCTGCCATTGCTTGGCAGCGATCGATCGTTGCGCGGCAAGCCGGGTCGCATCGTCAACATCAGTTCGGTCGGCGGCAAGTTCGGCAGTCCATTTGTTGGGGCATACGTTGCCTCGAAACATGGAATGGAAGGCTTTTCGGAGAGCCTGCGGCGCGAGTTGATGCTCTATGGGATCGATGTCATTATTGTGGGTCCAGGTTCGGTGGCGACGCCGATCTGGGATAAAGCCGAACAGGTTGACCTGTCGCAGTACGCGGACACGGAGTATGGCAAGGCAACGCGGCGCGCCCAGGAATATATGGTGCGCAACGGAAGGAACGGCTACCCGCCCGAAAAAGTGGGAGAAGTCGTCTGGCACGCGCTGACAACCCCCAGCCCGCGCGTTCGCTATGCTGTGATCCCCGGCAGCTCGCTGCGACGTATTATTCAGATGCTGCTGCCCAGGCGCATGGTGGATCGAATCATTGCCAGGGGTTTAGGATTCAAATAGATACTACGTTACACTGAACACTACTTCAAAGTGTTTGACCGTCGCATCATAGACTCGAAAAAGTCCTGCGCAACAAGCGCTTTACCTACTCATCCACCTTCTCAGGAAAAGCAAATCCTAGCCACATGCGGACAGTCATAGGAAGCTCCTTGTAAAGGAAAGCTAGGAGAGAACAAGATCATATCTTTGTTCTTTTAGCAGTTTTCCAAATGCTGTTGATTCCTTTTCCTCTTTTAGCTGGAAGCCAACCCGCTTGTACAGGAATGCGGCGGTGCTTAATTCATGGGTCGTCCAAAGGTATGATTCCTTATAGCCGCACCCTTGCAGAAAATCCATATACAGACTCATAAGTTTTGACCCCAAACCGATTCCCCGATATTCCGGCTGGATCAGGAAATATCGCAACTGGGCGGCTTTTCCGCGATCCATCAGCAGGAGGAAGCCGATCATCCTGCCATCATGTTCACAGACCCAAACCCGGTTCCGTTCGGGATGGTATTTTTCCCAAAACTCGCATAAGCCTTTCGCCACATATGATTCAAACTGAATGCCGTAGTCATATTCCTTTTTGTAAAGATTCCCATGCATATAAATGACGTATCCCATATCGCCGGGTTTGAGTTCCGTCCGGATCGAAATTTCATCCAGCGGGATCTTGTTTTTCATTGGATATCCTCTCCTCGATACTCACATGGCGGTCAGGTGTGGAGCCAGGTCAGATACCTTCACTTGTGCGATCTGCTCACGCACGGTATCTGCCTCCTGCAACTGCCCGACAGGGAAAGTTGTCGCAACAGCAACACAACGCATCCCAGCCGCTTTTCCAGCCTGTATGCCGTTGACCGCATCTTCCACGACCACACATGCCGCCGGTTCGACGTTAAGATTCCGGGCGGCCGCCAGGAAAATGTCCGGCGACGGTTTCTTATGCTTTACGTGCTCACCCACTACCACTGTGTCCCAAAATTCAAGCGGCAATTTGATCTTTTGCAGGTTGGCAGCAACCTTGATCTTGTCCGCGCTCGAGGCAACAGCCACAAGAAGACCCGCTTGGCGGCAAGCCACCACAAGATCGTATGCTCCAGGGAAAGCTTCCAATTGCAGCGGGACAAAGTCCAGATAGATCTCATATGTTCTTTGTTTTGCAGCCGTCAGGTCCAGGGGGAAGCCATAACGTTCTGCCACGCCGCCAATGTAGCGTTCCTCCCCTGCACCAACGAAAGGCAGAAAATCCTCCGGCTGTACCACCAACCCATGGTCCTTGAACATGGCAATCGCCGCTGCATTGATGAGTGACTCTGAATCAACCAGTACGCCGTCCATATCAAAGATGATCGCACGAATTTTTGTATCCATGGCTATCTGTTTACAGATCTCACTTTTTTGTCAGCAGTTCCTGAATGCGTTGCATCATTCCAACGAGCTCTGCAGTTTCCTGTTCGGACAGTCTTTCAGTGAGTTGAGAAATCGATTGGTTTTGATTCTCGTTCAGCTTCGAAAACTCCTCCCCCCCCTTTTTGGTAGGGACAATAATGTGCAAGCGCTTATCCACAGGCGAGGGGGTCTTCGTGATCAAACCTTGCCTGACGAACTTATCGATGGTCCTGCTTAGATAGCCTTCATCGATGACGATATTCTCCCTGATTCTCTTCGCCGAACATTCCGCCATGTGATTGATTTCGTACAGCACGCGCCCTTCCGTCAGCGAGAAGGGCGTACTGAGAAAATGCTGATCCAACAAGCCGATGACGTTGGTGTAGAAACGGTTGAAGCTTCTGATATTTTCAATGAATTCCTGGTTTTGAGTCATGCACCAATGGTATTCAAAACACTTGACTTTGTCAAGTAATTTGACAAAATGATAAATGAGCTGTGATGGTGTAGGGAGATCAAATTAGGTCTGCGAATCTGGAAATGCTTTCTCAAAAGCGTGCCTGGCAGCCTTATATCCCTCCTCAATCAGGATGGCAGAGACATCGCCATCGTAATCAATGATTCGCTCGACCTGCAGGAATTCCAGCGGGGACACAATGAGTGGAGTCACAAGGCGATAACGATAAGGAGGGCTAGCCTCTCGTCGTTCGCGCAACGCCAGATCGTTGAAGGCACGAACCATTTTCAGGTTCTCGCGGAACGCAGCCAGCAACATCCAATCAAGCATCCACGTAATCGCATCACCAAATGACCTGGGTTCTGCATTGGTCTTTGCCGGTGCAGGATCGCTGCTCTCCCACCAGGGAGTCATCATGACGACGATCACCTCCGCGGGAATACTTGTGTCTCCACCCATCATATCGATGGCTGCACCCAGAGGAGTGTTCGCTACCAGGGCGCCATCCCAATAGAAGGCTTCGGTTCCCGGGTCAAATGTCCAGGGATACACCAGAGGGATTGAACAGGAAGCCAGGATGCGGTCGACAGTGATTCCTGAGAAAACATCCCGCCGGAGCTCGCCGCGTTTATGATCCATAACTTCCCGATTGCTAAACAGCACGCGCTCTCCGGTACGCACTTTTGTGGCAGCGATGAGCAGGGCCTTTTCGCTGGCAGCGAGTTTTTCTTCATCAAAACCAAAACGTGTAAAGAGGGTTTTACGCAGGGGAGCTGTATCGAGCAAATTTATCCAATACCCGATCAACCTGGAGGCGAGCCAACGCGGCAGCAGAGGCAGCGGGGGCCAAAATTCTTTTGGAATAGGCGATGTCGCTTCCTCGGGTGTAATTTGCGGAAGCCTGGCATCCATGAGCTCCTTGAAGATCGCGCGGGCTGCCCAGCGCGCGATCCCTCGCATCCCCGGTGGCAGCCCTTGAATATCCTGCTCCTCCAGTGATTTCCATACTTCCACCAATTGATCGGCAGCCATACCTTGTGCAATCGCCGCCCCGTTCACCGCGCCGATGGATGTGCCCACAATGACATGCGGTTCCCAGGCACGGGCATGATTCGAATCGACATTCAGTTTATGATTCTTCATCAAATACTTATACACCCCTGCGTGAAACGCGCCACGCCCACCTCCTCCTGAAAGAATTAGTGCTCGAATTGGTTCCGTGTTCATAGGGACTCCTTTGCCATTTCTGCGCTCATCTCTGTTATAGAATGGTTTTCAATGAATGTCAACAATCATCGGGCAAATAGGCAAAACTCCTCACAGCAGAAATTGAGGCTGTGAAGTACCACGCTCATCTCGAAAGGAAGGTTTTGACTTTCGTCCAGGAATTCGTGAAGCGAACGGTAAAATATAGTCTAAGACGCCTAGTTTGATCATGACAATTTTTAGAAATGACCTCTTCCAGCCCAGCGCCAACACGCCTCTCTATCAGGCTCTCTACAGCCACATACGCGCGGCGATACTTTCTGGCGAGTTGATGGGGGGAGTCAAGCTGCCCTCCACGCGGGCGTTGGCAGACGAGTTGAACGTTTCGCGAAATACAGTTTTAAACGCATACAGGCAGCTCCTCGCAGAAGGATATCTGGAGGGTAGGGAAGGCAGTGGAACTTTTGTTGCGCATATTCTACCGGATCTATTGTTGACAGCGCCGCGCCCCGCGACCCCTAAAATAATCCACCCTGCTCGTGTTGGGTCTCCACAACCATTGTTCTCTGAGCGCGCCAGGGCACAGATGGCAGCCACCCAGCCTCCTTCTGGAGGAAAATTTCACCGTCCGTTCCTCGCCGAGGCGCCAGCCCTGGATGTCTTTCCGTATCAACTCTGGTCCCGGCTTGTTGTCCGCCAGGCGCGGCGCATGCCTGAGAGTCACTTCATGTACCAGGATTCAGCGGGTTATCGCCCTCTGCGCGAGGCGATTGTTGCCCATGTCACGGTCTCGCGCCAGGTGCACTGTGCGCCCGAACAAGTAATGATTGTACCGGGTTCGCAGGGAGCGCTCGATCTGGCAGCGCGAATGCTCCTCAACGCTGGAGATCGCGTTTGGATTGAAGACCCGGGCTATTCCGGAGCGCGGGGCGCTTTCCTGGGAGCAGGCGCGCATCTGATCCCTGTCCCTGTGGATCACGAAGGCCTGACCGTAGATATTGGGATCGCACGCGCGCCTGAGGCGCGGCTGGTCTATCTCACGCCCTCTCATCAGTTCCCCTTGGGAGTCACCATGTCGATTCCACGACGATTGGCGCTGCTGGACTGGGCGAAACGCGCCAACGTCTATCTCCTTGAAGACGACTATGACAGTGAGTTCCGCTTTGGGACACGCCCACTGGCTACTCTGCAGGGTCTGGACGATGCCGACCGCGTAATTTATATCGGGACTTTCAGCAAGGTGCTTTTCCCATCCATCCGCATCGGCTATATGATCCTGCCGCCGCCACTCGTTGACGCATTCCTGAAAGTGCGCCGGCTCATTGATATTCATTCTCCCATGCTGGAGCAGGCAGTACTCACCGATTTTATGGTGGAAGGTCACTTTACACGCCATCTCAGGCGTATGCGAATGTTGTATGCTGAGCGGCGGAGCGCGCTGCTGGAAGCAGCCAGCCGATTGTCGCTTGAAATCGACTCGCCCGAGGCAGGTATTCATTGTGTTGCATGGCTGCCCGATGGGATGGACGATCTGGCACTGGCAAGCAGAGCTATGAATTACGATCTGAATCTAACGCCCATTTCAAGTTTCAGTATTGAGCCGATTGCGCGCAACGGACTTTTGCTTGGATATGGCGGTTTTGGGGTGCAGGAAATAAAGGAGGGAGTCCAGCGATTGGGGGCATTATTAGGATCCTTCTAATACCAGGTAAGTATCTACTCAAGTGGTACCATAGTTTGGGTAGGAACTGGTTCTTGTAAAAGAACCAGTGGGCCCATATATTTGCTCCTAGATCTTCACAGGAGCCCAATAATGAAACATAAACTCGATTACTCGAAAGTTCTTCCAGAAGGGATGCGAGTAATGAATGCCCTGGATCACTATAGTCAAAACTGCGGGCTTGAGCCCTCGCTATTGGATTTGATCAAGCTGCGAGCCTCGCAGATCAATGGATGTGCCTACTGTGTTGACATGCACAGCAAGGACGCGCGCAGCGGCGGCGAAACTGAGCAGCGGTTGTATAACCTCAGCGTTTGGCGTGAAACCCCCTATTATACAGAGCGTGAACGCGCCGCCCTGGCGTTTACCGAAGCGGTCACTCTGATTGCAGACGCACGAGTGCCTGATGATGTCTACGAACAGGCGCGCCAGCAATTTAGCGATGAAGGCGTGGTGAAGCTTATGATCGCAATCGTGACAATCAATGCCTGGAACCGGTTCACCATCTTTGGCGATGTGCCCGGGAGCTATCAGCCTCGTCATTTTGTAACACAGCCAGCGCCGGCTATCCGAGCGCAGGTCACTGGATAGTCTTGGGAAGGAGTGGATCAATGCAAACTGAACACGATGGCCGGCATGATTTCGATTTCTTCATCGGTCGCTGGAAGGCTCATAGCCGGCGGCTGCGCGAGCGGCTTAAGGACTCGAACGATTGGGATGAACTGGAGGGGGAGGCGGTGATCCGAAAAGTGTTGGGCGGAATGGGCAACATTGACGAAATCACAATAGAGAGAGAAAACGGACGACTGGAGGGCTTGACGTTGCGTCTGTATAATCCTGAGTCCCGGCAATGGAGCCTGTATTGGGTATCAGGTGTAGATGGAGTCTTGCAGCCTCCATTGATCGGCAGCTTTGTGGACGGACGCGGTGAGTTTTATTCTCAAGAACTCTTTGAAGGTAGGAGCATCTTCTGTCGTTTCATTTGTTCCGACATTACGGAAACATCCTGTCGCTGGGAACAGGCTTTTTCCACAGACGGTGGAAAAACCTGGGAGGTCAATTGGATCGCAGAGTTAACCCGACAGCAGTGAGGATGCAACCTAAAGTGTCTCACGTGTGGATGTTAGCGTGAAGCACTGTGATGGAAAGTACAGTACTTTTTGAATCAAAGAGCTCGCCAGACGACTGGCGAGTTCTTCTCCTGAAAATCCGGACTCATTTATTTGGCGGCAGGGGTGTGCGTACTTTAATGATCTTGTGGGTACTCTTCCGTGCCTGGCGCGTAGTTTTCCGTGTCCGCAAGGCGAGTGTTCGCCTGATCAATACCACGACTGGCAGGCGTTGAAAGTCCGGGATCAGTTTATCGATATTACGGATGGAGGGGATCAAATATCCGGCGAGCCCGATCAGGGTTCCGCCAATGCCGCACAGAAGGATCAATAATCCGAAGCCGGAACCCGCGCCCGTCCCTACCAGCCAGCCAAACATGCCCGCCAGAGCACCCCCGGTGCTCATTGCCGGTTCAAAGATCTGGTCTCCCAGGTAACCTGCCACGAGGGGAGTAAAAGGGATCATTGCCTGCGCAATGAAATCGCTTGCAGAGAAGACGCGGCCTTGCAAATCAGGCGGCACTTTTGCCTGCAGGAAAGAGTCCATGGAAACGTTGACGACGGGATCGAACATCGCGTCAACTGTCACGGCGATGACCCAGATTACAAGAGATTGACCGATTCCCAGCAGAGTCAGCCCGAAAAAGCTGGAGACGAGCCAGGCAAGAATGATGGCACGCGCCGGACGCTTGATACCAGCCCAGGCCGTCAGGAAGATGCCTGCCAGCACCGATGCCAGCGCCCCAACCGATTGTACTGTTCCGAGGATCTGGGTATCGTTTTCGGTTCGCAAGAGGATCATGGGATAAAGGACCGCCGCTGACAGTGCGATCCCTGAGAACAGGTTTCCCGTAAAAAAGATCAGCTGCAAGCCCAGCAGGTTGGGGCGCCTGAGGATGTATTTAATACCATAAATGGCTTCATTCAAGAACTTGCTGTGTGATAACTCCCCTTCCACAGTTCGGGGAGGCTGTGGAACTTCTACAAAGAGTAGAACTCCAATGGAAATTAAAAATGTAACCAGATTGATTGCCAGAATACCATTCAAACCGATCACCAGGTACATAACCCCCGCCAGGAGTGGGCCGAATATCCCCGGTACCTCATAGAGCAGAGACATGAGACCATTGGCACGAATGTATTGTTTCTTGGAAACCATGGTCGTGATGGCTGCTGCATAGGATGGGGACTGGAAGGCAGAACCCATTCCCTGCAGGACTGCTGCAACATAGAGGTGCCAGACTTCCAATAGACCAGCTGTCTGAAGCACGAGCAAAATGGCCAGCCCTGAGAGCGACAGGACGTCATACACAAGCATCATATTTTTGCGGTTGCTGCGGTCGATGAGGATGCCTGCAAACGGTACTGTCAGCAGATAGGAACCGAAGAAAAAGAATTCCAGAAGACCAACCGCCGTCCCGCTGTCTGTGATGCTGAATATCCAGATGGGTAATGCAACCGCCGTAATGCTCGATGCAATTCCAGAGACCATCTGGCCCAGCCAGATCATGAAAAGCCCTCTCATACCCTGGGGACGGCGGAAGGAAAGATTCAATTTCCACATAGGTTGTGTATCGGCGAGCATATCACAGCGAGGAAGAGTAGACAATCCTCAGAATAGGCTAATTTCTTTTAAAGTCATTTCAAAACAGGCAGACTCCTGAAAGCCTTAATAAACGAATGCGGGTACAATCGTCGCAGGTTTTCTTAAGCTATGCAGCCTCGCCCCTCGTTTAACCGTGAACTTTTGATTCCCATTGCAGTTGGCGCCGTTTCGATTCTTGGAATTGCGTGGATCTTTTTGACAAGCGATCTGGGTGAGTCACTGATCCCTCCAACAGCGGTGCCCACGGCGATTCCATTCGACGTTAGTTCCAGCGAGACAGCGACGCTGCCTCATGCGTCAATGACTCCTACTCTGGAAGAGACACCTCCCACCACCGCCACCAAGCCTGTTTCTTACCCCGGGCCGCCTGCTGAAACACTTCCCTCGACAAGCATCCCGGCAACAGGCACACTGATTACCGAGAGCCCGCCAACTCCCTCTGCCACTCCCACATCAGATCAGGTACTCACGGTCGGAAAATATGATGATAAGGATCGCAAGATTGCTTATGACAGGTTTTGGGATTTTAGGATGAATTCTGGGACCGCAAACGCGTACAGAGGCACCTTGCATATTTCAAATAGCATCGGGAGTGAAGCATCCTTCCAGTTTACAGGGCAACGACTCTATCTGGGTTATCAGCGCGGCCGGAATTTCGGAATTGTAACCGTTATCATTGATAACCAGACATATAGCTTCCACGAGCAAGCCTTCGACCGCATCTGGCGTTCCCCTCAACTTACACCTGGCACCCATTCTGTGCGAATCATCCATGAAAGCGGAGAATCCATTAATCTCGATTATATAGAGGTGCTCGACTGAAGTTAGGCGGCTTCGGCAGGAGCCATCACGACGGTGTCATGGTCTGGCAGGAGGTCTTCGGCGTGACGGATGGCATGAATAAAATATCCGGTCAGCCCGGCAAGCATCCCCCCGAGGCAGCTGAAAAAGATTAGGAGTCCCATGCCGGCCCCGGGTCCTGGAGGAACGAGCCATCCAAAGAGGGAGGAAAGCCCGCTCGGCGCGCGCATCGCCGGCTCAAGGACGTAATCGGCAAGCGTTCCGGCGATCAATGGGGAAATGGGATTCGTCAGCCAGGCGATCAACGTCCGCGCGGAAAAGACGCGACCCTGCACATCCGGCGCGACCTTCGCCTGCCAGATAGCCTGATTCGAACCGTTGATCAACGGGATAAAGAGCGCCGACAAGGCATTTATTGCTACCCAGAACGGAACCCATGTGCCCAGACCCAGCAGGGCAAAGAAGAAACTGGATACGATCCAGCCCCCCAGCACACCGTGGACTCTGCGCTTGAAGCCGCCCCAGGCGCTCATGGCAATGCCTCCCACGATGCCGCCGATCGCGCCCGCGGATTGGACCAGCCCCAGGCTGACGCTGTCATTGCCGGTGCGCAGCAGGATCATCGGCGCGAGGACGGTAAAAGCAATGCCTGCGCACAAGTTGCCAGCGAAAAAGACCAGCTGCAGCCCGAGCAGACTGGGACGCGCGAAGATGTAACGAAAACCAAATGCGGCTTCTTTAAGGATATTGCCTTGCGTCTGAGACCCTTCTGCGGTGCGAGGCGGCTGCGGGATGTGAACAAACAACAAGGCAATAATAGCCAGCACGAACGTACTCACATCCAGCGTCAGTATCCCCGTCAAGCCGATCAGGGGCAGGAACGCTCCCGCCAGCATGGGAGCCAGTACGCCGGGTCCTGTTTCGATAAGCGACATCATGCCGTTGGCGCGCCCGTACTTCTCCTTGGGGATCATAGTACTGATCGCCGCGGAATACGCGGGCCATTGGAAAGCGTTTCCCAGCCCCTGAAAGACGGCTGCCGCATAGAGATGCCACACTTCCAAAACACCGAATGCCTGCAGGACCAGGACGGAAATGGTTGCCAGCCCCGCCGTGAGATCACTGACCATCATCATCAGTTTGCGATTGTGCCTGTCTACTAAAACTCCTGCAAACGGGGTGACGATCAATAACGGAGTGATGAAGAAGACCTGCACTAAGCCCAGCGCGGTGGCGCTGCCGGTCTCTTCAAAGACCCAGATCGTGAGCGCGAACACGCTCATATTAGTGGCAAGGACCGAGAGGATCTGCCCGATCCAGACGATGCTGAAGCCGAACATTCCTGTTGGACGATTGATATTCTGCATTTTGCCTCTGATGTTAAGAATTCGGGCAGGATAACACATCCTCGAGAGTCAAACAATCCCTCGCAGGGCGGGATTGATTGACATGCTTACACGAGGTCAATTTATACATCTGAGTCTGCTTCGCACTTACTCCACATA
>JAICQC010000316.1 GCA_025938055.1 Anaerolineales bacterium
CTTAGAAAGGCGCGCACCAGCCGCGTGTTTTTGTCACACTTCCAGGCAGGGACGGTGTATCCGAGCCGCTCCACCTGTGCGCCTTCCGCGAGCATTCCCAACCTTTCATACCAATCGTCCGGGGAGACATCCAGCGGCAGCCGCGCCCCGACGTTCAACCGCGCCCATTGCTCGAAACCGTCCTGCCCAGACTCCATCCCACGCAATGTAGGGATGATTTGATCGAAGAGGCGTGGCTTCCCCGCATTGAATGAATGCGCGAAGGACTTAACTGCCAGCCACATTTCGACTGCTGTTTCGCACGCCGTCTGTTCGGCGCTTGCAGTGTGGCTTTGACCGCGCCGAACTGTGATAGTTGCCCACGCGCTTCCCTTATACCCCAGCCCGACCCGGTCCCACTGGTTCGGCTCGCCGATCACCGCATAGTCTGGCTTGTATTTGGTAGCGATGTAGCGTGCACCGTCCGAATCGCGTTCCTCCTCGACCGCGCCGATCACGATGAATTGCCATCCCTCCACCGCGCCTGCTTGCGCGACCGCGTCCACAAAGCACGCCAGCGGTCCCTTCGCATCGACGGCGCCGCGCCCGTATAGCAGGTTTCCGGTGCGCTCCACGTTGATCTCGCCCGGCACCGTATCGATGTGCCCGAGCAATACAACTTGCCTGGGTCCACTGCCCATCACGCCGACTGCGTTGCCTGCCTCATCCACACAGGCTTGGTCGTAGCCAAGGGATTTCATACGCCGCACCAACCACTCCGCCGCTTCCTGCTCCTGCCCCGAAGGACTGTATCGGGATACGAGACCGATCAATGTTTCAAGGTCTTGCATCGTTTGGCTCGGCAGTCAACACTTCGCTCAAGGCATCTACCAGATAATCGATCTGCTCGTAGGTGATCACCAGCGGCGGCAGGAGGCGGATGACCGTCATCCCCGCGTTCAAGGCGATGATCTTCCTTTCCTGCAATGCCCGGATGTACGGCGCTACCTTGTGCTTCATCTCAATGCCCATCATCAAGCCCATGCCGCGCACTTCACGAATATTAGATGAATCCATGCTCCTCAGCTTATCCATCAGATACGCGCCTTTCACCTCTGCCTGACGCGGCAGATTCTCCTCCTCCATCACGTCGAGCGCCGCGACTGCCGCCGCGCAGGCAAGCGGGTTTCCACCAAAGGTGGAACCATGGACGCCTGGCGTTAGATTCCGTACGTTCCTACCGATCAGCACCGCGCCGATAGGCATGCCGCCAGCCAGTGCTTTTGCGCACGTCAGCAGGTCAGGGGTGATCCCATAATGCTCGATCGCGAACATTCTTCCCGTGCGCCCAAACCCGGATTGGATCTCGTCCACGATCAGCAGCGCACCGCGCTCATCGCAGATTCGTCGCGCCGCCTGAAGATATTCAATGGTTGCAGGATACACACCTCCCTCGCCCTGAACAACTTCCAGGATCAATGCCGCCGTTTCTCCGGTGACGGCTTTGTCCAACGCTTCGATATTGTTGAATGGGATATGGCTAAACCCGGGCACCAGCGGTTCAAAACCTTCACGGTATTTCTTATTGAACGTTGCGGAGAGTGACCCGTATGTCCTCCCGTGGAATGCGCGCATTGCGGCGACGATATTTTTCCGTCCGGTCGAAATGCGCGCGAACTTGAGCGCCGCCTCCACTGCCTCGGTCCCGGAATTGCACAGGAAGACCCGGTCCAAGCCATCCACGAGCGCCGTAATCCTTTCCATAAGCTCGGCGCGCCTGTCGTTTGGAAAGGTCTCGAACAATGTGATCAGCGTGGAGGCTTGCCTGTAGATCGCCTCGGCAATCTTCGGGTGCGCGTGACCGAGGCTGGCAACGCCATGTCCCGACGCGCAGTCCAGGTATTCCACTCCATTCACATCGAACAACGAGGCGCCCTGCCCCCGCACAATAACGAGCGGCTGCTTGGCATAGGTGCCCGCAGAATGTTTTGCCTCGATCTCGAAAATTTGCTGTACATTTACAACAATGCTGTTCATTGGATCACCGTCCCGTTGCCCGCCAGGGCATTTGATATTGGATTCTGAATTCGCCCGTCCGCAATGACGACCCGACTCACGCCGCCCGCCAGCGCTTCCTGCGCGCCGAGCACTTTCTTCTTCATGCGTCCCTGCGCCGCCTCGCTCGCCGCGGCAAGTTGACCCTGCGATAACTGCCGGATCAGTGTGGACTCGTCCGGGAAACTTTTCATCAGCCCCGGCACGGCAGTCAACAGTATCAGCGTCTCGGCGCGGAGGGCAGAAGCGACCATCGCCGCGGCGCGGTCTGCGTCCACGTTGAGCGCCTCGCCCTTTCCACTCACCGCGACCGGTGCGATGACCGGCAGCATTCCCGCCTCGAGCAGGAAGCACAACAGCTCACGGTTGACCTTTTCGATTTTGCCTGTGTAATCATCACGGATCATTTTGCGTTTTCCGCGCTCCGCGTCAATACTTTGAATGGCATCTTTACGCGCAGCCTGTAAAATTCTTCCATCCAAACCGGACAATCCGAACGCGTTCACGCCCAGCATCTGCAATTGTTCTGTCAACAGGGAATTGACCTTGCCGTTGACTGCCATTAGAAATATCTCCAGCGTCTTGCGATCGGTGTAGCGCGACGTATACCCGGACGGCGAGGTGATCATTCGAGGTGGCACGCCCAGCGCTTCACCAAGCGCGTTCGCTTCTGCCGAACCGCCGTGCACGAGGACAAGTCTGGTCCCCTCCTTCAATAATAGCGCGGCGTCCTGGCAGATCGCGGCAAAGTCCACGCCATCCGTGCCGCCAAGTTTTACAACGATGATTGATTGACTCATAAGTTCTCCAAGTTCATGTCACACCTGCACACACGATTTGCTTGGCAAATCGAGGTGTGCAATCTCCTCTTCACTGGAATTTTCCAATAATCAGGAGATTGCTTCGGTCCCCTTCGGGCGAACACTGCCCTCGCAATGACGGATTAAATCGGATGCAGTCCTGTGAATTCCAACCCCGTCGTCTCCTCCCAACCCATCATCAAGTTCATGCACTGCACTGCCGACCCTGCCGCGCCTTTCATGAGATTATCAATCGCGCATATGGACACCACATGACCGCTCCCTTCGTCCAACTCGAAACCCAGATCGGCGTAGTTGGAACCCGCCAGGATCTTTGGCTCAGGTACACGATAAATACCACGCCCCTCCTTGACTATACGCAGGAAGGGATTTTCATTGGCGACAGCGCGGTAGGCTTTCCACAGATCCTTCGCCGTTATGCCTTCTCTCACTTTCGCATGAGCCGTTGCCAGCACGCCGCGCACCAAGTCCACCGCGGTCATGGTCAGGGATATGTCTTGTACACACATCTCCTGAATCACCTCCGCGGTGTGACGGTGCCCGAACGCCGAAAACGTCCGGATGACATTTGCACGTTCCGCATGATGTGAGCCCGCATTGCCTTCCGCTCCCGATTCGGAGGAACCAACCTTGATCTCGACGATGATCGGCGCGGAGGGATCGATCAGCCCCGCCCGGATAAGCGGCAGCAGCGCCAGATTGCTCGCCGTAGCATTGCACCCCACCCCGCTGACGTAGCTGGCGCTGGCGAGTTCGGCGCGGTGCAATTCTGGTAATCCGTATACAAACCGTCTTAACCATTCAGGCGCGGCGTGCTTCTCGCCGTACCATTTTTCATAGATATCAGGGTCCTGCAAACGAAAATCTGCCGAGAGATCAATGATTTTCTCTGCCAGCTTTGCATATTCCTCAATGTGATGCTGTGCCTGTCCGTGCGGTTGCGCGAGAAAGAGGATATCCACTGGCTCGAGGGCGGCGGGGTCGCTAAACTTCAGCTGCGTGCGCTTGCGCAGGTTCGGATGAACCTGGTAAACATACTCACCCAGATGCGAACGCGAGGTCACCTGCTTCACTTCGACAAGTGGATGACCCAGCAATAACCGTAATAACTCGCCGCCCCCGTAGCCCGATCCGCCGAGGATGGATGCCGTCGTCATTGGACGAATTCCTTGCTGGCGACATGTACGACATAGTCCACGATCTCTCCGGCAATATCGATCCCACTCAATGGCTGCATGGTATGAAATTCCATGGTGTGATTGATCTCATTGACGATCAATCCGCGCTCGGGATGCTCGACCAGGTCCACTGCCAGCACACCGCCACCTACAGACTGCGCGGCGCGCAGACTCAGGTTTTCGATCTCGGGCGTGAGCGGGCAGAGTTCGCCCTCTCCGCCGCGCGCCGTATTCGTGATCCAGTGGTCAGACTTGCGGTACATGGCAGTCAGGGCATTCTCGCCAATCACGATCACGCGGATATCGCGCCCGGGCTTTTCGATGTATTCCTGGATGTAAAAGACGGAATGCTGGACCGACCCCAGCGTGGATTTGTGCTCCAGCACGGCTTCCGCCGCGTCGCGATCGTTGATCTTCGCCAGCAATCTTCCCCACGAGCCGACAACAGGCTTGAGCACTACCGGGTATCCAAAGGCTTCAATCGCCTCCAGAGCGGCTTCGGGCGTGAAGGCGGTCGCGTTGTGCGGCTGCGGGATCCCATCACGCGCCAGCATCGCGCTGGTCATGAGCTTGTCTCCACAGACCTCCGCCACCTGCGCCATGTTCACGGTCGGCACGCCAAAGGCATTCAACAGGCGAAGCGCATACAACCCGCTGTTGTAGCTGATGCTGCGCTCGAGGACTGCGTCATATTGCTGCCAGGGCGCGGGGTCGCTTAAATCAAAATGGATCGTCCGGTCGTCGAGCCGGTCATAGTCAATACCGCGCTTTTCCAGCGCGCCGAAGATCCACTTCTCCTCCACGCGCACACGGGAATATAAAACGCCAATTTTCATTCGTGGTTGCATAATGATCTCCGTAAGGGCGGGCAGCTGCCCGCCCTTACTCCCCCCAATCTTCTTCTTCGCTGGGCGCGAGCTGGACCGCGGCAGGTGCCAATGCGGTCACTTCCAGGTCCACGCCGCAATCCGGGCAGACGAGGATCTCTCCAACTTCGGTGTTCTCCGCCAGAGTAATCTCCGCGGCACATTCAGGGCAGGAAACGGTAGACATGACTTATTCTCCTTTGATCTTTGATCTTGCAATTTGGATTTGATCGTTCACCGATTGAGGGCTGGTGCCTCCAATCGAATTTCTTTTTTCGATGGATCTCCTCGCGTCGAACAGCTGAACTACATCCGCTTCAAACGGACCGATTGCCTGCCATTCGTTTAAAGAAAGCTGATCCAGGCTGAGGCTTTTCTCTGCCGCGAGGCGGACGGCTCTGCCCGCGACGGCGTGCGCTTCACGGAACGGCATTCCTTTTCGGACGAGTTCATCCGCCAGGTCTGTGGCGAACATGGAAGGATCGATCGCCGCCAGCATTCTTTCCTTGTTAACAATCATCGTTTTTAGCGCGCCTGCCAGTACCGGCAGGATTGCCAGCAATGTATCGGTAGCCTGAAAGACCGGGACTTTATCTTCCTGTAA
>JAICQC010000218.1 GCA_025938055.1 Anaerolineales bacterium
ACGCCTGCCAAATACCTTCCTCCGGAAGTCTTCCATGGGGAACAGGGGTCCGGGGTCGTAGCGGTTGCGCAGGTTGACATCGTCATGCCCCAGAATCTCCTCGATGCTGGGGTATTTCTCCACCAGGGCTTTGACGACTTTCAGCGCCACTTTGAGCTGGACCTTCGTAAACGTCTGCCAGCCCGGGAACCTGCGCGGATCGTTGGGGGTGAATTGCTTCCAATGGACAGCCTGCTCGACCTCCTCATCAGGAATGATGATCTTATTTCGCTGCCATTTGTTGTCTTTCCGGATCAATAACCCTGCATTGTCGAGCTCGATGCCAATACTGCACTTGTTGAGATTACTCTGCTGTTCCCACCAGCTAAAGCCGCTATGGTAGGCGATCCGGTCGAAGGGCAGGAACTGGACGACGCGCCCATCGCGGCCGATCAGCAGGTGGGTGCTGACACCGGATGACGGATCCTTGAAATGGTTGATCGTGCTTTCCATGCGAGTGCCGGTCGTAAAGTGCATGATGATGAACTTCGGTTCCGGGTTTCTCTTGTTGGGTTCGAACCCGTTCTGGTGCGGTGTGATCTCCGGAAAGCGTCTTCCCTCAGAGGTCGTCAAATAATGTTTGGAGTTGACGTCAGCGGTAAAGTTTGTTTTGACCCGGACCGCGCTTTTTTCCACCCAGCCTACCATCCAGGGGTTTCCATCCACCTCCGCGATAACCGAGACCAGATACCAGCCGAATCTCTCGTTAATAACGGCAACTGGCGTGCCCTTTGGAATGCGGACTTCTGAGAGAACCATGTGCGCTGACCCGGGCTGGCTGAAGAGCAGGACACTGCGTGAGGTTTCCTGTAACAGGCTGGACCGGTCCGTCACGCCCAGGAGTCTCTCCCGAAACTGGATGATCGGGAAGGCGGGTCCCGGGTGTATGGCGCTCCGAATTTCATCATACGCCACTACATCGACGATCTTTTTCGTTTGTTCATCGTCGTATTTGTCCCTCAGCGTTTTGGTGATGACAAACAATGTATCGAGTTGAGCTTTCGGATAGAGCGGCCAATAGCCATATCTCGAGTTCCCCAGTCCGCTGGCAAGGATATATTCATTTTCAGCGAACTTGCTCTTCAACTGAAAAGTATGCCCCTTTTCCACCAGTTCTCCCGGATATTCCAGATCGATGGCAATCGATCGATTGTTGAAGCCGAAAGCATGGTTCGCGCCAAGCTGAAAGGGAATCATCTGGACGATTTCTCTCCCATCCTTCCCAATCACCAGGTGCGTGGAACGCGGCAAGAAACCACTCCGCGACGACTTTTGCAGGAGATGGCTTACCGCGCCGCTCACCGAGGCGCTGGTGGGTGCGTGAATCACAAGGGTGCACTGTGGCAATTGCACGTTCGGGTTGGTATGAGGGCTTGAGTCAAATCGAAAACTAAAGTTATCATTCTCATCCATCTCTTCAAGCACAAGGTGATTCTTTTCATTGACCTTCATGATTGTTCTCATCCTTTCCCGCGTACCACTATGCAACCACCAATTGATATCAGTATAGCACTTTGAAAATTGATATACAATTCCCTAGTCGCAGGAAGATTTTCTTTCGCTTTTTTCCAAGAGAGGGCACTTTGTAACCGCAGCCTGTCTGTGCCGTCATGATTAAGCAAACCTGTCATCATCGGTGTTTGCCCTCAGGCACGACTCGTTACCTCCAGAACGAAACGACTGGTTTTCATCGCAACACTCTACTACAAAGGATTACAGTTCATGGACACCATTCAGACCGATGTTTCCAACGAGGCGCTCGTCACTGCCATCCGCGCCAACCTTTATGATTTCTTCCGTCACACCAGCAGAAGCAATCCGGCAGAGAACTTCGAGACGGAAAGGTTTACACGCTGGCACATGCCCTTTCCCCATCCCTGGTGCAACGGAGTCCTGTCCTCCGACCTCCCTGCGAACGGCGTCCGTTCGTTTATTGGGGAGTGCATCCGATATTTCCATGAGAAAGCGGTGGGTACGTTTACCTGGTGGACGGCGCCCCACCTGAGGTCTTCAGACTGGGAATCTGTATTGTCCAAACATAATTTTGGAGTTTCCAGGGATACGTCCGGAATGGCAGTGGATCTGCATGAGATGAACGGTTTCATGCCGCAAGTGGAGGGACTGGAGATCTGCCCCGTGGAGGACGAGCATTCTCTGCGGATGTGGGCAAAGGTCTTTACCAGAGGATATGGTCTGCCGCCCGAATGGGAGCTCGTCACCTTCGACCTTTGGAGCAAGCTCGGACTCAATCTCCCTATGCGCAACTATCTCGGATACTTAAACGGCGAACCTGTTTCTACTTCCAGCCTGTTCACTGGCGGAGGAGTGGCGGGTGTGTATTGCGTGTCCACGCTTCCCGGGGAACGCGGCAAAGGTCTGGGTACTGCGCTCACCGTGAAACCCTTGCGCGATGCGCGTGAGATGGGCTATCGCGTCGGAGTCCTGCATTCATCCGGGGCGCGGAACAACATTTACAAGGAGTTTGGCGCCCGGCATCTCTGTCAGATCGAGAATTATTATCTGACGATACAGTAACCAGATGTAGTCGGAGCAAGTGTCGACTGGGCGACATCTTCACGCTGTTACCGCCCCTGCCGATTGCGTTCCTGGCGATATTTACATCGTATCAGGCGGTCGTCCACACGGTCCGTGCCCTGTCTGAAAAACCGACCCATTATCCATTGAGTATCCCGTTCGTCCAATAGACTGATTTTCCCTTCCCCAAACCGGACCAACAGGCATAAACCCCACTGAAAGGTGGGGTTTTTCCCGCTATCAGTATCGCGTCAACTTTCTTATCATTGTACAGATTTAAGAATGAGTAGAGCATCGACGCAATGATGGCTGGCTGGTTGGTGCTCAGGAAGGAGAGTTATGGACACAACAACGATCACCACAATTATTATCGTGGCGGTCCTCTTTCTGATCGTGGGAGCTTTGCTTGGGATGGCGCTGTTCCGCATCCAGCGCTCAAAACGTCTCAAAGACCGGTTTGGTCCCGAGTATGAGCACACGGTGCAGAGAGTCGGCGGTAAACGCCAGGCAGAAGATGAACTGGAGGGACGTCTGGCGCATGTGCAGAACCTGGATATTCGCCCGCTCACCGCTGAAGAAGTGAACCGCTTTGCGCTCGAATGGCAGGCTGTGCAGACCGAGTTTGTAGATGCGCCACTGGCTTCGGTCCAAAGAGCGAATCGACTGATTCGGGAGGCGATGGGCACAAGAGGCTATCCTGTGGAGGATTTCGAGCAGCGCGTCGCCGATATCTCGGTGGACTATCCAAAGCTGGTAACCCACTACCGGGAACTGCACGCCCTTGCCCAAAAAGGGGAACAGGAACAGATCAGTACCGAGGAGATGCGTCAAGCCATGGTCCACGGACGGGACCTGTTCGAACAGCTTGTCCAGCGTGATGAGAGAGTAGAAGACACACGTCAAAAGGAGATCGTATGATGAATGAAAATCGAGACAACCAGACGAACAGGGATGTTGTCGATCCGACCCTCGAGCGGGAGGAAAATGAGCAGAGTGAACACATGGAAGAACAGAAGGCTGAAAGCCCGTCCGTGACCACCACAGACGATGAACTGGAAGCCTTGTTCGAAGAGGAGGAATCTGACAAATTTCGCACGCAGTGGCTAAACATCCAGAGCAAGTTTGTGGACAACCCGCGAGAGTCGGTCCGGGAGGCGGATGAGTTGGTGGCAAACATTCTTAAAAGTGTCACCATGGGCTTTCACCATCGGCGGACTTCCTTGGAACAACAATGGAATAGCGGAAACGATATTTCCACAGAGGATTTGCGACTGGCACTCAAACGTTATCGTTCCTTCTTCGACCGGCTGCTCACGCTGGAATCCTGAAAGACGCATTTGCAGGCAGAGATTTACAGGAATTGAGAGTCCTTTTATAGACTCTGACAGCCCCATGTACCTATGCTAAAGGCAAATCCTGAAGGAGGTACTGTGATGAAAACGATTTCGATCTTTCTGGCGTTGGTCAACTCCCTGCTGGCAGGGCTTATCCTCGCGTTCAGCCTCTCGCCCTCGGAGATCAGCCAGGCTGCGGCGTGGTGGTTCCTTGCCAAAGTTGCCGCAGCAGCCTCTGTGATTCTGGTGGGCATATTGACCTGGCTGGGAGGCGCCCGCACGATCCATACAGGGCTGATGGCGCTCTGCAGTCTGTTCCTGGTGGCGCTCGGCGCGGCGACCATCGTCTGGACTTTCCATCTGATGCTTGTCACCGGCGATATGGAATTCTATATGGTCGCCTATGGCGGCAGTCTGATCGTGCAGGGCATGGCGTCGCTCTTTGGGTTTGCTGGCGACTCAATGAATGTCACAACGATGTAGCTCCAGCATTTTCCTTGACATGGCTTCCCACTATTGGTAAACTACCGCTTGTAATTCATTCTGAAGAAAGGAGACGCGCGTTTTATGTTCAATTCAGCATCGGTCATTGTTTGCGATACCTCCATGGGCGCGTCTCTGCACAGCAGTTAAGCCAGGTTTCCTGATTCAATTTCACAACTGCCACGGACGTTCCCATGTCCGTGGCGTTTTTATTTAATAAGTAACAGCCGCGTCTCTTCGCTTGCATTGTTGCCGCAAGGACGTCTGTTCGTTCAAGAATTACCAGCCACGGAATATCTCTGTGGCTGGTTTTGTTTAATCCACACCTCAGTGGTTGAGTAGTTCCGAACGAAGCAAGGAACGTACACCTGCACTGGCACGCAGGTGCAAGTGTCGAAACCACCAGTGACAAGTGTATGTTTCAAACTTGTTGGTTTCGATACAAGCAGAAAAACACTGCTCTACTCAACCAACAATTACAAATAGGAAAGGAAGAATTTTTATGTTAGCACAAGCGCAGCAGTCCAGTGGACAAGTCGCACAAGTCCTTCACACAAATGGAAATTTCTCCGCCCGCGCAATGCAAGACGGGCGTTTATTGGAAATTCGTTTTTACAAAATCCGTGCCATGAGCACGAGTACAGGAAACCCTGACAATGAATATCAACGACGAAAAAGACGTCGGCGTCGTCTTTCGAAAAACCCTGGGACATTACACCGTCCACACGCACGGACGGGAGATCGATTGTTCGCTCTCGTCCCTGATCCATAAACAACTGATCTACCCCACCGCAGATCCCAGCTCTCTGCGACGGCGCGTCCAGGAAGTACGCGAGATCGAACATGTGGACCCGGTTGCCATCGGCGACCGCGTGCGCTTTGTGGAGGCGGGCGAGGGACACGGCATGATCCCGCTCGCCTCGTCGCATTCCAAGGAAGCGAGCGGGATGATCGTCGAGATCCTGCCGCGGGAGTCGAAACTCTCGCGCCCGGCGCCCGTGCCCGGTCAGCGCGTCTTCGAGCAGGTTATCGTCTCCAACGCGGACCTGGTCCTGCCCGTGTTTTCTGCAGCGAATCCCACTCCCAGGTGGAGATTGCTGGACCGTTATCTGGTCGCCGCGGAAGCCGCCGGGCTGCCGTCGCTGATCGTGATCAACAAACTCGACCTCGCCTGGAAGAACCCGGCGCTTGAGGAGGAGATTGGAATCTATCGCCGCATCGGTTACCCTGTCCTTCTGGTCAGTGCGGTTACCGGTGAAGGCATGGAAGAACTCAAAGAGACTCTGAGAGCCAAGCTGTCGGTGCTGGTTGGAAAATCCGGCGTCGGGAAGACTTCCCTGTTGAATACCATCCAGCCCGGGCTGGGTCTGCGCGTCAAAGCGGTGGGCCAGGGCGAAATCGGCAAGGGACGTCACACAACCACGCACTTTGAAATGTTCGAGCTGCCGTTCGGCGGCGCGCTGGTGGATACGCCCGGGATGCGTGAATTCGGTCTCTGGGATATCCCTGCCGACGAGCTGGCGTATCTGTTCCCTGAGATGGCTGACCAGGTCGGTCAGTGCAGGTTTGGCTTAAGCTGCCGCCATGACCTCGAACCCGGCTGCGCCATCCGAAAAGCTGTCATGGCTGGGCACGTCAGCCCTTATCGCTACCAGAGCTATATGCGCCTGCGGGAGGAACTATGAGAGCCCGCCTCGCAACGTTCGGGGATTTTAAGTGCGCCCACTGCCGTGTCATTGTATCCAGCGCGCATCTGCTCTCGGGCGTCAACAACCGCAACCACTGTCCATACTGTCTGTGGTCCTGCCACCTCGACCTGTACGCCGCGGGTGACCGCCTGTCTGCCTGCAAGGCGCCGATGAAACCCATCGGGCTGACGATGAAGAAGGGCAGGAACAAGTATCAGCGTGACTCGCGCGGTGAGTTGATGTTGATCCATGAGTGTACGGATTGCAGAGTCCTGTCCATCAACCGCATCGCCGCAGATGATGATTCCGCCACAGTCATGGCTGTCTTCCAGGAGTCTCTTGCATTCGGTCACCAGGTTCAGAAGCTATGCCAGGAATATGGAATCGTGATGCTTCAGGCGGAAGATGTAAGAATCATATCCGTCCAGCTTTACGGTCGCCATGAAGAGGTTTCTGGATTGGATTGGAGGTAATGCCATTCGGCTTACCAGCAAACAAATCCAAACATTTAAGAATCCCGCTGTACAGCGGGATTCTTAAATTCGGGAAGTAAGGATTACAACACTGAGAGAAACTGCACCTGATTTGCTATTAAGCTCCCAGCCTCCTTGGATTATCATGCTTTTCAAAGACTGTGAGCAGGGCAAGCAATTCCAGTCGCATCACAAGGATATCGTGTTCACCAGACTCAAAAACACCTACGCTGAATTCCCTCGGCTCTTTTGGATTATCGTCGGCACGCTTTTTGTCGACTCCATTGGCAGCACGCTGCTATTCCCGTTCTTTGCCCTATACATCACCCAGAAATTCGGCGTTGGCATGACGGAAGCGGGCGTCCTGCTGGGAATATCCTCCCTATTCGGTCTGGTGGGCAGCATGATCGGGGGCGCGCTGACCGATAGGTTCGGGCGCAGACAATTGATCCTCTTCGGGCTGGTCTTCAGCGCGTTGAGCAGCCTGCTGTTCGGTCTTGCATCGGATGTGCGCATCCTGTACTTCCTGGTGGTGATTGTGGGACTGCTTTCACGGGTTTCCGCGCCCGCGCATGATGCCATGCTGGCAGATATCCTGCCAGACGCCAAACGGCAGGAGGGATTTGGGATCACGCGCATTGTCTTCAATTTCGCCTGGATCTTTGGCACGGCTCTCGGCGGACTGATCGCAGCCCGGTCGTTCCTGGCACTTTTCATTCTCGATGCGGTCCTGAGCCTGACGGTGGCTGTCATCCTGTACCGTTTTCTCCCTGAGACAAAACCGGTCTCGCATGTCGAATCCAAGAAACGCGAGTCCCTGCTGGCGACCCTGGCAGGCTATCGCATCGTCCTTCGTGACCTGGCCTATATGGGATTCACGCTCGCCGGGATGGTCACGCTGATCGTATATCAGCAGCAGTATGGTTCGTTATCGGTCTATTTGCGCGATGTGCATAATATTAGTTCCCAGAGTTACGGCGTCATGCTTTCGGTTGCAGGTCTGGAGGTGGTGCTCTTTCAGTTCTGGGTCAGTCGGACGATACGCAAATATCCGCCATTCTTGATGATGGCGCTCGGCACGTTGTTTTTTGTGGCTGGCTTCTCCATGATCGGTTTTGTGGGTGGGGTTCCGCTTTTTATGCTTGCTGTTACCCTGATCACGATTGGAGAAATGATTACTTTTCCTACCAATAGAGTGATCGCCGTC
>JAICQC010000474.1 GCA_025938055.1 Anaerolineales bacterium
GACCAAACGTCTCCTCGCGCATGATCAGCATAGAGTGGTCCACGCCTGTCAGCACAGTCGGCTCGTAAAACCAGCCTTTGGCGAAGTCCTTCGGGCGCTGTCCGCCGGTCAGGATTTGGGCGCCGCGTGCACGCGCCTCCTCCACGTGCGATTCGATCTTGGCGCGATATGAATCGCCGATCATCGGACCGACATCGGTCGCCGGTTCAAGCCCCGACCCCAGGCGCAGGGACCTGACGTGTTCCACGATCGCTTCGGTAAACTGCTTCGCTTTCGGCTTCGGGATGTACACCCGTTCCGTGCTCGTGCAGACCTGCCCGGCGTTGATAAGCGCGGCATATGCCACCGCCTTCGCTGCCAGCTCCGGGTCGGCATCCTCGGCGATCACCGTGGCATCCTTGCCACCCAGTTCGAGATGCAGTTTCTTCATCATCGGCGCGGCGTGTGAGGCGATCCGCTGCCCGGTGGCGAGGCTTCCGGTGAACGCGATCACAGGCACATCCGGGTGCTTCACCAGGGGCTCACCGGTCTCGGCGCCGAAGCCTGTCACCACATTGACCACGCCCGCCGGCAAGGCATCGAAGCAGTGTTCAGCCATGTATAAAGCGGTTAACGGCGTCATCTCACTCGGCTTGATGATCACGGTATTTCCCGCGGCGAGAGCGGGCGCCACCTTCCACGCCATGAGGAGTAAGGGATAGTTCCACGGGACGATGCACCCCACGACGCCGTACGGTTCCTTCAGGATAAAGTTGAACTGCGACGGCTCACCCGGCGGAATGACCCGCCCTCGGTCATGCCGTCCGAGTTCCGCATAATAATCAAAGGTGCTTGCCACCCACTCCAACTCTTCATCATTTTCGGAGAGCGGCTTGCCTTCCTCGAGCGTCAGCAAATGGACGATTTTCTCTTTGTGAGCGCGCACCTTGTTTGCAACCTCATGCAGGAGGCCCGCCCGTTCATTCGCGCCTATCTTCGCCCAGGACTTGAACGCCGCGTTGGCAGACCGAACGGCCGACTCCACATCTTCAGTCGTGCCGCGTGGGACTGTATCGAGCACTTCTTCGGTCGCGGGGTCCGTGACCTGGATCTCCTCCGTCGCATTGCCGTGGGTAAGTTCACCGTTGATGTACATGCGCTTCATGGATGCTCTCCTCCGGATGGATAAATATCCCGCAGGTTCGGATGAAGGCTTTATCAATGAACCTGCGGGATATTTATTATTTTAAAGCAGTTTGTGCTATTTTTCCGGGCGGTCTTTGGGAGACTGTGATTCTTCGATCAGCTCCTGCGGAGTCGCCGCGCCACAGGCAGGACACGCATAGTTATGATCAGCAGGCACATAGGACCGCCGGCAATAGGGACAATCGATAGCCCGGGGTGCGACCGGCACTTCCACTTCCTTGACCACCTCACGCGTCACTTCCCGCGTGTGCGTTCGTCCGCCACCCATCATGATCACCGGCCCCACATTCGGGAATCCCGCGCTGCCAGACGTGGAAGGAGTATTTCTCGCTTCCGGTTTCGTCTTGCCGGAGGATTTCTTTTTCGAAGAGGATTCAGAGAAGTTCCTGCCAGAACCCAGCAGGAAGAACAACACTGCTACAATGACCACTGCACCAACGGTCACAAAGACAATAATGGCAGTCAGGCGCAGCGCCCGCGGGATATTGTACAGTTCATACCCATAGCTGAAGAGGAACACGCCGCCCACATAGAACGGCGCCAGCAGGGCAATCAGGAGCAATCCCGTCCCCTGATCGAGTTCACCTTCGAACCAGGTGAGGTAGGCAACATAAACGATCACTGCCAGCGACGCTAGCGCCACCAACCCACCCGGGATCAGGATATGCAGCGGCTTCCCAGGCAGGGACTCATCGTGGTCGTAAGCGACCACTTCCTGTGTTTTGGCGCTGACTTCTCTCGCACGATAATGTGATTGTGGCATTTCAACTCCTCCGCGCTGAGCGGAACGGCGGAGCCCGCAATCGCAGCGTATCTGGAAGAAAACCTCGTTTTATCTTGAAACGCCGCTTCCACTGCGAAGCACTCAGCACGATACCATTAACTTATCTACGCAACTACCAGGCGAACGCCTCAGGCGATTCGCCGCCGGGACCGGGCCAGATCTCATCCAGCTTCTTCATCTCTTCCGGTCCTAATTTTATCTCAAGCACGTGCAGGCTCTCAGTGAGCTGCTCCATCTTGCGCGGACCAACGATCGGCGCGGTCACTACCGGGTTTGCCAGCAGCCAGGCAAGAGCCACATTTGCCGGGATTTCCCCCATTTCCCTGCAAAACTCCTCGTACTGGTTGAGCTGGACGGCATATTTCTCCATTTCCTTGGCGACGCCCTCTTCGCCGCGCCGACCTGCCTTCTCTTTGCCGCGCGTTCCTGCCAGCAGCCCACTCGCCAGCGGACTCCAGGGTATCACGCCCATGCCATACTCGCGGCAGGCGGGAATCACATCCATTTCGGCCGTACGCACTTTCAGGTTGTACAGGCATTGTTCGCTGACCAGTCCCAAAAAGTGACGGGACTTCGCGATCTCGTTTGCTTTGGCGATGTGCCAGCCCGCGAAGTTGGACGAACCCACATACAAAACCTTGCCCTGCTGGACGAGGACTTCCATCGCCTGCCAGATCTCCTCCCACGGCGTGTTGCGGTCGATGTGATGCATCTGGTAGAGGTCGATGTGATCTGTCTGTAAGCGCTTGAGCGACCCTTCCACTGCCTGACGGATGTTCAATGCCGAGAGCCGCGAATGGTTGGGCCAGTCGCTCATGCGACCGTAGACCTTGGTCGCGAGTACAGTCTTTTCACGACGTCCTCCACTCTGTGCGAACCAGCGACCGATGATCTGTTCCGTCCAGCCCTCCCCCGTTTTCCAGCCGTAGGTATTGGCAGTGTCGAAGAAATTAATGCCAAGCACATGCGCCTTGTCCATGATCGCGAACGAATCTTCTTCGGTCGTTTTTGGACCAAAGTTCATGGTGCCAAGACACAAACGGGACACTTTGAGTCCCGTGCGGCCAAGTTGAGTATATTCCATTCTTTCCTCCAGAAAATTTTTATACGCATCCCCACACCACAAATGACTGAACAGAAAATCAATTGTTCAGGTCTTCTGCAGTTTCGTCCATTTGCCTTAAGATCAAAGGCACCTGTCCTTCTGTGAGATCAGGGTGTCGGATCGTATCGAACATATCCCGGAAACCATCTTCAAGCATCACCCGCACCAGCCGCCACGAGGCAAGCTGTGGAGTGGTTTCGGCTTCTGAGAGCAGTGTCACTGCCTCCGCCCATTGTGGGTGACTCGTCGAATACTCTGTGAGCAGGTCCATCACCGAGTTGCGCAGCGGGAAGAGTCCTGTGCTTTGTACCCAGCGAGCCTGGTTCTCCGCGGAAAGCATCCAACGCATAAAAAGCCAGGACGCCAGCTGTGTCGCCTCATCCGATTCGAACATGA
>JAICQC010000229.1 GCA_025938055.1 Anaerolineales bacterium
ATACGACAGCCATCGTGTAGGATTGACGTGTAGGGACATCCATTTGGGAAATGCTAGAGCGCAGGAGAAGAACTCCAATTGCCAAGGGCAGAGTTGGCATCAGGGGAACCAGCATCAGCAAAATATTCGATGGGATATGCGTAAAAACCATCGTGTTGATCAAGCCGAATTTGTCTGCGAGTCGGACGGCAAGCAAGGCTGAAATCCCTGCAAGGATGTTGGCGCCAAAAAAGATACTGCCAAGCAGTCCCGACTCGATCCCAAACCGCACATGAAACCAGTACGCCATCAGGCTTTGCACGAGCAAGCCGCCTCCAAACGCATCCAGGGCGAATAGTGCACTGAGTTTGAAGATTATCGCGCTTGAACGGTGCAATCCCAGAATACGCTTTGTTGTAACTTGTGTCTTCTCCACCTCAATAGATTTTGTGAGATTGAGAAACAATAATAAGAGTAGAAACCCGCCAAGGGCATATCCAATCAATATTCCGCGATAGGATACGAGCGCTGTCCAATTGTTTTCCTGCAGAAGCTGTGCGAGCCATCCGCCTGTCAGCGCGCCTGTTGCAGTGGCAAAAGACCCAGCCAGGTTGTACCACGCGAAAAAATGTGTGCGCCTTTTGCCAGGGATGAGTTGTGTGAGCCCAGCCTGCTCAACGGATAAGAATGGACCGATTTCGTTTCCGTTGGGGCTGATGACTCCGACGATGGCAGCCAGAATCAATAGCACGAAGTTGCGCGTCAGAATGAAAGCGAGTCCTGCTCCCGCCATCAGGAATGCGCCCAAGATCAAAATGCGCCTTCTGCCAAAGAAGTCCGCGGAGGTGGTGAGCCACAGGGTGATGAGCGCGTCACCCATAAGAGTGAGCGTAAAAAGCAGACCGATCTGCCCTTCGGTAAGCCCTGCCTCAGCAAGATACAATGCCAGGACCACGGACAGGAATCCATAACAAAACAGACGGATGATGCGGGTCGAGAAGAGTATGATGATATCCACGTTCCGGAAATCCGGGGAAGTCTTTCCGTCCCTACGTGTTTGCGACCTGTAACCGGCACCAGGTATACAGCGCGTCGTAGACTTCAAACTGGTGCTCAAGGTTTTCCATATCATTGGGGAAGCGCAGGCTATAGCCTGTGGCAATCGCTTCGAGCCCATGCGCCATTGGATCGGTATCGATGTCGTCGGCAATGTCTGCGGCATGGACGATCTTTGCCATGCGCTGCAACCCCGCATCTTTCAGATCATATTTCAGAATGATGGATTCGAAGGAACAGCGCCCCTCACGATGACCGAGTTCCACCCCGGGCGCATCGAAGGGAATTGCGCCGGTTTCCTTAGCCACCTGATTCACCTGAGTCTTCGGCGCGAACAAAAACTCGGCTTCATTGTCGATAAAACGAGTAATCAGCCACGGGCATGCCACGCGGTCCACATGGACGTGTGAGCGGGTGATCCACTTCATCAGGAACTCCTTTTCTATAGGAATATGATCCCATAAAGACCTGCCGCGATCATGACCACAGCCACGGTCCATTTTGATTTTAAGGCGAAGAGGGCAATCACTGCCGCGCTGAAAATGATCCAGGCGTGCAGCCCGATCACCGTTTCGCTTAAAATCCCCAGGGCGGTGGCGCTGATCAAGCCAACGACCCCTGCCGTCACGCCGTCGAGGAACGCGTGGGCAGAGACGTTATTCACCAGTCTCTCGAGATGATCATGTCCGATCATGGTAAAGGCAAAGGCAGGCGCAAAGACAGCAATCGTCATGATTACCGCGCCGAATGGTCCGCCACCGATGTAGCCAACAAACGTGGAGAAGATGATCAGGGGTGCAGGCAGCAAGCCTGAGAGCGCCAGTCCATCAAGGAATTGCGCATTGGTCATCCAGTTGCCAGCCTCGACGGCATCCTGCTGCAGGAAGGGAATCGCAGTATACGCCCCGCCAAACGTGAGGAGTCCCGTCCGTAAGCCGGACCAGAACAAGGACAGGAGTGATACGGAGCTTGTCGAAGGATTGGCTGAGTCGGGCAGTTCCGCTATCTTCTGCATCCCGGAGAATCCAACGAAAGCAAGCCATGCCAGAAATCCAGCTATGAAAACCAGTGCGAGGAAATTTTGTTTTCGCTGGGCAAGAGCGAAGACCAGTCCTGCTAGGATTAGCGTGACTAGGAAATTGACCCTGAGTAACTGGGCAATTGCTGCGATGAGGGCGACTCCCCAGAGCCATCCATTTTCGTGCAGGGCATGGCTGCCAATCCGATGCACCGCGCGGACGATGAGCGCCGCGACCGCTGGCTGCATACCCATAAAAACGGATTGGAACAGCGGTGAGCTAACACCATAGGTTACGTAAAACCACGATAGCGCGAGCATGAGTATGAAGCCGGGCAACATGAATCCAAGCCCTGCCAGCAGTGCACCAATGCGCCCGGCGGCGATCAAGCCGAAGTATACACAGAGTTCGTGTGCCTCGGGACCAGGCAAAACCTGATAGACCGAGAGCACCCGATTGAACTTCTCGGGCGTGATCCATTTTTCCTCCTCCACAAGCTCCTGCCGTATCATTGCAATCTGCGCGACCGGACCACCCCAGGCAAGGAAGCCAAACTTTAAGAACCGAAGGAAGATGTCGAAAAGAGATTGACGTGGAATATGAAACTCTGCACCTGCGGAAATGATATCCAATGGAGTTTTCTACTCCTTCCACATTTGACGAATACGTTCAATCATGGCATCCCGAGCCAGTTCATAATTTTCGCTGACAGGTGGGATGTTGTCCCAGCGTTCGAGAGGAATTGCCTGCTGATATTCTGCCGGGAGGTCACAAAAGGTTATCAAACGTTGCGCAGACTCTAGATCCGTCTGGCTTAGTTTCTGAGGAGTCGATTCAGTCGGAGTCAAATCATCTTCAGATAGACCTTTGACTGCCTGTGGGGATACTTCTGCATCTGGATTTGTCCCGCGGGCGACCGCACGGAGCGACAATCCCTTTTCAGCCGCGAACTGGTTGAAGTGAGTCGCTGCGACCACACTTTTTGCCGCGCCATGTTCACAAACAAATACAATGATCGGGTCCTTATCCATGTTTGCCATTGGGGTCAGGCTTCCTCTCTGGATAACTCGGCATAAAGAGCCTCGTAGATCAAACAGCCGTGTTCCATCGCTTCAAGATCATCCTTGCTGATTTGCCTCAGGCCGCGGCAGATCAAATCCAATCCCGTCGCAGCAGGCTCGACTCTGACTTCCTGAATTGCGTCCGCCTCGTCCACCATGCGTGCAATTCGTCGAAGGGCAGGATCGTTTAAGTTATGTTCCCTCAGAAAAGTATGGAATGTGCAATGCCCACCGTGGTGGGAGTAGTGTGTGCCTGGAATATCAAACGGTTCATAATCTTTGGAGCTGGGTGTTTCTCCGTTGGGAATAAAGAAGAACTCCGCTTTGGAATCAATCCAGCGACGAATCAGCCAGATACATGCCATTCGGTCCACACCGATGTTTGTCCATGTGACCCATTTCATGTTTTTTCTCCTCTTTTCGAGGTGAGTGTTTCGCGTACATGCACGCCAAGACTGGAGTGAAAAAAATCTTTTTCGGCAGCCTCTTGATACTGCCGGGCAATTTCCTGTAGATCCACGTTTGATTTTTTCAGCGCTTTTAGGAGACTGGAATACACTTCGTCCACCTGATGTTCGAATTGCTGAATAACGGACTGCTCCTGCTCGGCTAACAGCGCGTTTGCTCTCCAGTAATAGGCGTTACCTCCCATTTCATGGATTTCGGCAGCCAGCCACTGGACCTGCTCTGCGGTGCGCGGCAGGTCTGGCAGCACCCAGATTGCTTCATGAATCAGAATAGCGCCAATCCGTTTTAATTTTCGCCAGATATACACACGCAGGGCAGACGGTTTGCTGGGCAGCTTGTAGTGTAAGAGAAGCCAGGAGGACATAAATGTAACAACGGTTACATGCAATTATAACGGCATCCCCACACTTGTCAACGTTATTTTTCTAATGAGGTTGGGGTTTGTTGAATGGTCTGACGGTGTAAATAAAGCGCAGCCGCGATCATAATAAGGCTGACGAACAATAAGAAGGGCGGCTCGAGAATTACTCCGGAGATCAACCCTGCCACCAGTGTGTAGAGATGCGTGAGCATCGGCACCCAGAACACCAGCACAGGAACCGGATACAGGTAAAAGCGCGGGCGCAGCGCAACGACCACGACCAGGGCAAGGATCAGCGTACCCGCTACCACCGGGATTTGATATTCAAACGGAACGACAAACGCGATGAAGGCATTCGTCCCGAGAACGCCTGCCAGCCCAATGATCAGAGCAAGGAGTGGAGAAAGCCACGTGCTGGTCCAATCTATGCGGCGCGCCAACAGGCGATAGCCGAACGAAAATGATGAAACGACCCAGAACCATGCCCAGAAGTTTGCATAGGGTACACCGAAGTACTGGAACTCCAGACCCTGTCCCCAATTCCAGAAGCCAAGGCGGATGGCGATCGCATCGAGAGCGAGGTCGATGTTCAGCGCGAGCAAGCCATCGAGCACGGGACGAGTCCAATAGGGCAGGCTGCTTGCCTCAGAGAATTCCATCGCACTGTAAATGATGCAGCTCCATGCTATGCCGATGCACAGCGGAACGTCCAGGACCATGATGAGGAACTGACCATACTCATATGCATCCAACTGGCGGATGGTGGCGAGCTCGAGCGTTACGCCGAATAGGATACCCGCAAACAGCCTGAGCAGGTTCGCCGTTCCGTGTTTCCATGCGTGATGGAGACAAAGCGCAAACTGGATGTAGATGATCAGCTCAAACAGGATGAAGTAAAGGCTGGGCATGTGAAAGGTCTGTGTCCCTGGGGATGATTTCGAACGCAAGTATACCTTGAGAAAATCATCAACCCTGTCCCTGCACGTGCTGCCGGCTGCCGCGGTAGAATATCTGCATGCCTCCGTTGACGCGCTGGTTTGTCAAGACATCCTTTGTTTACCTCATTCTGGCATTGGTCGCGGGCTTGTTTCTGGCGGTTCCATCTCTGTCTGATGTGGGTCTGATCAGCGGACTCTTTCCTGTCTATATCCATCTGCTGGTATTCGGCTGGCTGACCCAACTGATCTTTGGCGTGGTCTTTTGGATGTTTCCCAAGTATTCGAATGAAAAGCCGCGCGGCAGCGAAACACTTGGCTGGTGGACGTATGGCCTGCTCAACGCAGGGCTGATCCTGCGCGCCATTGCAGAGCCCTTCCAGTCCACGCAGCCGAACCCGGTTAGCGGATGGGTATTGGTCGTTTCCGCGGTGCTGCAGTTCCTGGCGGGGCTGGCGTTCGTAGTCAATTCCTGGGGGCGGGTCAAGGAGAAGTAATGCCGCGCCTGAGCGTCTGGTTTGTGCGTGCCTCCCTGCTTTATCTGCTGGTGGGTTTCCTGTTCGGGGCTCTACTACTTGCGCAAAAGGGGATCTCCTATTACCCGCCTGTCTTTACCCTCTTTCCTCTTCACATGGAATTTTTGCTGGTCGGCTGGTTTGCTCAATTAGCCATGGGTGTGGCGTTCTGGATCTTGCCGCGTTTCAGTACGGGTCAGGCGCGCGGGAATGTCAGTTTGATCTGGATCGCTTTTGTAGTGATCAATACGGGGATACTCCTCAGCGCCCTGCAGTTCTGGTTTCCCGCTGCAGCATTGATGGGCCGCGCCGCTGAAGCCGGTGCAGGGATCCTGTTTGCGCTGGGTTTGTGGCAGCGAGTCAAGCCGCAAGGAGCATGAACTCGTCGAGAAATATCTTTACATCGTCGCGATATGCTTCCTGTGGTGGGACTGCCATATTGTTGTAGATATTCCTGGGGGAGATAGGCTATGCTATCGGTGACGATGGCGACTTTGTTTGGCACAGTGGCGTGATTGCACTCAGGATGAGAGGTTGTGGCAATGGGATTTGAAAACAGGTGACTGTCACCCAAGACGAATTATCGAAGTGAGCGTACGTCATACCCATATGTCTCAAGATACTTTAAGATCTTTTGATGAATTTGCCCCTCAGAGGGCAGAAGCTCTTCATTGCATGGAGAAGTATGCCCTATGATCTCTCCACTGTCGAAGGCGTTTTTACGCACGTTCAAGGCGTACCATTTCTGGCACACGATCACCTGGACAATGTTGATTTGATGGAAGGGCGGCGCTATTTCTTTTGCCGAGCCGGTGGTTGTACTAATGATCTCCCGGACCGCAGGCGGCTCGCCATTTAGCAGGGATCTACCGTTCATCCACTTCGGAACAGGGATGCGAAGATAATCCAGCAGCGTGGGTGGGATATCTATGTTCTGGACATTATTTTTGCGCCTGCCCGTGTTTCTATTTTCGGGAAAGTGGATAATGACAGGGAGGCGCTCGTGGACGGCATATCTAAATCCGTGATCTGTGTAAATTACGAGAATCGTATGGTCCAGCAGACCTGTTTCCGCCAGATGGTCATAAATTCTTTGCACATGACCATCGAAGGTGAGAAGTGCATCCATATAGCGGAGCTTATCCCAATCCTCGTTGGCGCTTGCATCGTCGGAGAAGACCTGTTCCTCGAAAGAGAACTCCGGACCGTGCGTGTCCATCAGGTGGGCAAAGATAAAGACCGGCTGGTTGTCATGCTCAAGCAGGTCGATGATTTGCTCTACACGCTCCTCGTCGGAGATGCGGGCATCGGGTTCCTCGACCTCTTCCAACGGATTTGGCATTTCCCTCACAAAAAAGATCTGCAGAAGCCGTTCGCTGGCTCGTTCTGAAATGATCTGAATGAAGTACGTGGAGGGTGAGTTGCCCAAGAGTGTTCGGAGTCCATTCGAAACGGGTGCGTTTAAGGCTTGGCCATTGACAATATCAAATCCTTCAATGAGATTGAGTTTCCGGGCATCAACGTAAGAAGGGGTGCCAATTTCCACCGTCTTATAGCCGAGCTGTCTCAAGATGCCCGGTAAATGTTGAAAAGAATCCCTGCCAGAGAGAATATCCGGATAGCGAAACACTTTCGTTCTAATGGATTCTTTTCCGGTCAGCACAGAGGTAGTGGAGCCTGTGGTACTGGCAGCATTAGGGAAGGCGTTTTCGGCAACCAGGGAAGTCTGTGCCAGTTCACGCAGGAAGGGTGTTGTTTCCAGCTCCGAGTCGTAGGCGGACAGATAACTCGCGCTCAACCCATCACTTCCAAGAATGACAACGTTGGGACGTTGGATTGCTGAGTTCTGGAATACGGTATCCAAACGATTCCAATCGAGGTCGTTGGATAGCCTGTTCATCAAGATGCCTGTTATCGAAACAGCCAGCAGACCGAGGCTCAGATAGAAGGCGAATCTTTGCTTAACCCAGACCGCCCGCTTTGCGAAGACGAGCATCCGCCAGAGGAAAAACAGGAAACCCAGCGCGTAAAGTCCCCGCGCAGCTCCTTCCGTCGAGACGATCCCAAATTTGAATACGGTGTAGGTGAAATTATCCAGCATGATCAAGGCCGTGATGGAGAGGATGAGCGCCGGGATCATGGTACCGATGGCAAGCAGACGCGACTGCCAGTTTGAATTGCTGGTAATTGAAGCGGGAAGCAAGAAGATGAACAGGAGTGCAATCGATATCAGTGCAATTGTCCCCGCTGTGACAAACAGGACCTTCAAAGATTCAAATGTTGACA
>JAICQC010000168.1 GCA_025938055.1 Anaerolineales bacterium
TGTCCACATCGATCTGATGGGTATCCCATTGCCAGGTAGAAAAGACTGGTTCTTCACGCCTGTGCCTTTCTGCCTTGCCATGCAAGCCCCGAACGGATGGCTTTCTCTGGGTGTTGAGGCCGCGGCGGGTCAGAATCGCTGGACTGAATATGCTTACCACGGCAAGCTCGGCGCCTTTCATCTATCGCTTGCCTACGACGGCCAGACGGCGGTTAACGGTTCCTACCAGTTGCCCGCCATTGGCTTTGACTTTGCAGATGAAGAATATGCAGCATTGGAAAAACATGTCAAAGCGTTCTCCGCTATTCAGCCTCCTGCTCAGGTTTCGCGCGGTGAGAAGGTAACGCCAAAGTGGTGGCACACGCCGATTTTCTGTGGCTGGGGAGCGCAGTGTTATCTGGCTTCCTGCGAAGCCGGACACGCTCCCGATTATGCTCGGCAGGATGTTTATGAGAACCTGCTGCAGGCGCTGGAGGCTAAGGACGTGGATCCCGGCATCGTTGTCCTTGACGATAAATGGCAGTACACCTACGGGGAAAACCGTGTGGACAAGAATAAATGGGCCGACTTACCGGGTTTCATTGCCCGGCAGCATGCCCGGGGACGGAAAGTTCTTCTGTGGCTAAAAGCCTGGGATGCCGAGGGATTGCCTGTCGAGGAATGCATCACCAACACAGCCGGTACATCAATTGCCTGCGACCCCTCCAACCCGGCTTACGAGCGCCGCTTGCGGGCATCAGTTCAGCATATGATCTCTACACAGAGCTGTGATGCAGATGGTTTCAAGATTGATTTCACCGCCCGCATTCCCTCCGGCCCCGGGCTGAATCTTCACGGCGATGTATGGGGTCTGGAACTGATGCGCCTGTACCTGACCATTCTGTACTCGGAGGCAAAACGCGTCAAACCGGACGCCTTGATCATGACGCACACGCCGCATCCCTACCTGGAGGATGTGGTCGATATGATTCGATTGAACGACATCAACGTCGGGCGGGATATTAACCAGTCCATGACTCATCGCGCCCGGGTAGCGGCAATCGCCTGCCCGAACGTGAGCATAGACACCGACGATTGGCCGATGCCCGGTAAAGCTGCCTGGCGGACGTACATGCGCCTGCAGCCGGACCTGGGCGTCCCATCGTTATATTATTCTACTCACATCGATTCGACCGGAGAGGCGCTGGAAGCGGAAGATTACCGCCTGATCCGTGAAACCTGGGCGAAGTATCGTGATCGGTCACAACAAGGATAAAGAAATGACTACGGTCAGGATTGCAGAGAAGAAAATCTGGGTGGACGACGTTGGTATTTCCCTGCTGAGTGGGGAGGTACATTACTGGAGGATCGACCCGGCTAACTGGCTGCCCGCCCTGCGGCGTGTGCGTGAAATGGGTTTGCAGGTGATCGCCACCTATGTTTGCTGGGATTTCCATGAGATTGAACCGGGGCGCTACGACTTCCGCGGCGAGACTGATCCGCGTCGCAATCTGCTCGGTTTTCTCGACCTGTTGACCGCCGAAGGTTTCTGGATCATTCTGCGCCCCGGCCCTTATATCTACAGCGAGTGGCGTAACAATGGCGTTCCGGACGATGCCGCCCGAATGCACCGCCTTGACCTTGCTTTTCAGGAACGGGCAGAACCATATATGCAGGCTGTCGTGGAGGTTACTCAACCTTATCTGGCGACGCACGGAGGACGCGTTATCCTGTGGCAAGCCGAGAATGAGATTGACCCCTGGCTGCACTGGTACACTGAGCAGCTCGGGCTGGGACAGAAGACGGGTCCCTTCCATGACTTTCTGCATCACCGGTACGGCGACGTAACCAGCCTGAATACTGCCTGGGGCACGGCGTACGTCTCCATAGAGGACGCGCGCGCCGTCTCGGAAATGTTCCCAACCCAGCCAGACCTCTTGCGTCGTTATCTGGATTTTGCCCGCTTCCAACATTGGTACGTTACACAGGTGGCAGACTGGGCGGTAAAGAGATACCGCAACTATGGAGTAGATGTGCCCATCTATCTGAATGCCTACAGTGGCGTGGCCATCCAGCCCTGGGCAGAATTCGAATCGCTCGCGGATCTCGCCGGACCAGATATCTATCCTTCGCGGGAGTTGGCTCTGCGCGACGATGAGCATCGCAAAATGATGGAAGCTGTTCGCTTCTCGCGGACGTACTCCCTCCTGCCTTACATTCCTGAATTCGAGTCCGGTATCTGGCACGACTGGCTGGCGGACGTGGGCAGCCTGCCTCCCAATCATTACAGGATGATCTGCCTGTCAGCGCTTCTGGCGGGCGCAGCGGGCTGGAACTGGTATATGCTGGTGAATCGTGATAACTGGTACCAGTGTCCCATCAACGAGTGGGGACGAACTCGCCCCGATCTATTTCAAGTGTTCCAGCAGGTAACATCGCTCTATCATGAGATCGAGCCTGCCTCGCTGGTCAAATTGACCAATACAGCCATTACCTTCGATGTACTGCAGCGTGGCACCGAGCGCCCCGGTCAGGAACTACTCCAATCCCTGTATCAGGCGGATATCGATTACGAATTTTATGATGTCGATCGGGAGAACTGTGACCAGCCCATCTTATTCTATGCTGGCGGGAGCTGGCTCTCAGCAGATGCACAGGCACATTTGAAGGCATACATAGAGTCCGGCGGGCATCTGGTCTGTCTGGGTTCTTACCCGCGGTTGGATGACAACCTGCGCCCGCTGAACCTTCTCGGAATCCAAGAGCCGCCAGGTATCGTCAGTGGTTCGCCGGGCCAGTTGTGGATGGATGTTCTGGATAGCAGGATTAAAAGTTCGTGGGCGTTTAATTATTCTGAAACGCCGGGCACACCGATTACGGCGACGCGCCTGGCGCCTGGCAACCAAACGGCAGAGGAGCTGAGTCTACAAATGGGCTTGCAGGCTGGTTCGCAATACACGGTTGGTTATACCGAGCCGCGTGGCAATGGCCGCTTCACCATGATTGGACTCTTGCCCTCCCCACCTTTAATGCTTGCGTTCTACCATCACCTGAATGTGCGTGTTCCCAGTCGTTCGCTCACTCCAGGCGTATCCACCGCCCTCTTCCGTCGAGAGGCTGATCTCTACCTGCTTGCGGTCAACCACGGAGATGAAGATAAAATTGCCGAGGTCATACTCGATAGGGATTTTGAGAAGAGCCCGTATAAGCAAGCGCGCAACCTCATCAGCGGCCAGGAGTGGGCGGTCAACCTGCGCGAGTCCAACCGCCTGGTCTTGCCACTCCCGCGCAAAGATGGTGTCATCCTGCATCTTCAAGGGAGAGACCTGTGACGAAACTCGCCATCATCCATACTACGTCTGCCACAGTGGAGCCCTTGAAAGCTCTCGCCCTCGAAATGCTGCTTGGCTGCGAAGTGGTCAACTTTGTTGACGATTCGATCTTGCCCCAGCTGGCACGTAACGGCGCAAATCTCGCGGACGTCGAAGAGCGCTTGACGCACTATGCGCGTTTTGCTGAGCAGGTGGGTGGTGAAGTCATTCTGGAAGCCTGTTCTTCTGTAGGCGAGCTCGTACCCAAAATGGAGAGCGCCGTGTCCATCCCCGTCGTGCGCATTGACGAGGCCATGGCGGAAGAAGCTGTGCGCCGCGGGGCGCGCCTGGGTGTGGCAGCCACACTGGCGACTACTCTTCAGCCTACTACTCGTCTCCTGCATGCCAAGGCTCAGGCGGCTGGCAAGCAAGTGCAGATCACGCCGCTTCTCATCGAGGGCGCTTACCAAAAGCTCATGGCTGGAGACCGGGAAGGACACGACAAGCTACTTCTTGAAAAATTAAGAGAATTGGCGCGTGATGCAGATGTGGTCGTGCTGGCGCAGGCTTCCATGGCGCGTGTGCTGCCCAGCCTGCCTGCCGCCGAACAGGACAAATTCCTGAGTAGCCCGCGGTTTGCCATGCGACAAGTGAGGGACATTGTTTCCCGCTCGTCTTCCCCCGCTCGATCACAGCAGGATGAATACTAGAGGCTTGCTTTGGCATCTGATGTGACTATCCTTGCTGTTGACATCGGCACCACCCATTGCAAAGCAGGACTCTTTGCATTGGATGGAACTGCCTTAAGCATCGCTACTCACCCAATGGTAGTCCGCCGCGCCTCCTCCGGGGAGTCCTATTTCGACCCGGAGGCGTTATGGACGACGGCCTGTGCTGTGATTCAGAAGGCGGCAGCCTCAGCAAGTTCGATCGCTGCCATCGGGATTGCCAGCATGGCAGAGACCGGCTTACTGGTGGACCGCCGGACGGGCGAGCCCCGTTCTTTTTTTGTCCCATGGTTCGATACCGCTGCGCAGTCCCAGGCTGATCTCATCTGCCGCCATTCTGACCCGTTGGAGCGCTACCTGAAGACAGGATTGCGCGTTAGCTTCAAGTGTAGTCTCGCAAAAGTGCTCTGGCTGCGGGAGAGGGATGCGAGTCTACTGGAGGGAGCCATTTGGTTGTCGGCGGCTGATTACATTGCATACCGGATGACCGGTAAATTTGGCACGGATCGTTCCCTGGCCGGATATACATTTGCCTTCCGGGTGGATCAGCATGCCTGGGATGCAGATTGGCTGCGAGAATGGCATCTCGACCCCGACTTGTTCCCTCCTGCTAACCCGAGCGGGATGGCGGTGGGAGGCATCCAATCAGATGTGGCAGCAGCCCTGGGGTTGACCGCAGATATTCCGGTAGCCGTCTGTGGGCACGATCACGCCACAGCCGCCTTTGCCATGAATGTGACCTCGCCCGGTAAAGTATTCGATTCGATGGGCACTGCCGAGACTCTCATTGGCGCGCTGCCCGAGCGCCCACTGACGGAGGACGATTTCCGCTCTGGATTAATTTATGGCTGTCATGTGGCGCGCGAACGCGGCTACTGGCTGGGAAGCCTGTCGGCATCCGGTGGTTCGGTGGAGTGGTTGCGGACGCAATTGAGCCATAAACCCCTTTCGTACAGCGAGATCGATGCGCTTCTGGCAAGCGCCCAAGCAGAGCCGACCGGAATTTTATATTTTCCCTACCTCGTGGGCAGCGGACCGCCGCACACCGACCCGCTTGTACGCGGCGCTTTTGTTGGGCTTTCCGCATCTCATGGACGCGCCGACCTGCTGAAGGCAGTCCTTGAGGGCACAGCCTACGAGGTGGAATTTATTCGTCAGACTGGCGAACATATCACCGGCCAGCCGATTCCGACCCTGGTGACTGCCGGAGGCGGCACGCGGAACCGCGCCTGGCTGCAGATCAAAGCCGATGTTTCGGGCTGCCGCATCGAGGCTTCAGCGGAACCGGAGGCTACCTTACTGGGTGCAGCCCTGGTCGTTGGGATCGGCAGCGGCATTTACGCCAGCGAGGCAGAGGCGTTTGCAGGCTTATACCCGAATCCAGTAGAAGTCTTCGTGCCAGATCGTGAGCGTTATACGATCTACCGGAATTTGTACGAGCAGGGTTATCTACTCTTACAGAAAGCATTGAGGCAGCATTTCAATGGAAAAGAATCTTCGGGATGTGAATGATAAATCAATCAGACCAAGAACCCTGAGTGAGGTTCTGCCGCTTGCCGAGCGCGGCGGGTACGCTGTAGGCTCCTTCTCGCCTCGCACGACTGCCATGATCAAGCCCATCTTATGCGCCGGGCAGGCTGCACGTTCGCCGTTGATCGTGCAGATCTCTCAGAAAGAACTGGCTCGCTACCAGATCACTCCGCGCCGCTTCGCGGATGAATTCTTCGCGCAGGTGGAAGCGGAACACATCACCGTTCCGGTCGTACTGCACCTCGACCATACCAAAGAGTTCCCCGTGATTCAGGATGCCATTGCCGCCGGTTTTAGCTCCGTGATGATTGATGCCTCCGAAAAACCGTTGGACGAAAACATCAGCATTTCACGGCAAGTGGTCGAATATGCTCATGCCCGTGGCGTTTCGGTCGAGGCGGAACTGGGACGCATCGGGACGACCGATTTTGTCGAGACCGAGAGCGATGAGGAGCTATACACAAAACCAGAAGAAGCCGAACGCTTCGTGCGCGAAACCAGTGTAGATGCCCTGGCGGTCTCCGTGGGTACCGCCCATGGAGTGTACACCGTCCGCCAGCCTCGAGTTGACATCCCGCGATTGCGCGCCATCCGCGCCCTCACGCCTGTCCATCTCGTGCTGCACGGAGGTTCGGGCGTCCCGGCAGAGATGATGCAAGCCGCTATCCAGTTGGATGGTGGCGGGGTAAGTAAGGTCAACATCGCCACCGATCTCGAGCTGGCTGCCCTAACAGCCCTGGGGCGAGACCAATACCTTACTGACGCTGAAATGGACGCGCAGCCTCCAGAGCAGAAGGAACTGGCGCAGGCTGCAGTCGAGCGGACCGTGACGGAAAAGATTCACAATTTCCTCAGGAGCAATGGCAGGCTCCCGGCGTGACTCCGGAGATCATGTTTAACCAAATCACTCCTCAACTCCACATCTTTCGCGATACCTGCAACGTCTACGTTCTATGTTCCGGACGCGAAGCCGTGTTGGTGGATTTCGGCAGTGGCGATGTACTCGATCACTTGGCCGAAATCGGTGTGGATCGCATCACCGACGTGCTGATGACTCACCACCACCGCGACCAGGGGCAGGGGTTGGCGCGGGCTGTTGAAGCGGGCATCCGCATCTGGGTTCCCCACATCGAACAAGACCTCTTCCACAGCGTAGACGCCCACTGGCAAACGCGTCAGATCTATAACAATTACAACGTCCGGGAGGATCGTTTCTCGTTGCTCGAATCTGTTCCGGTAGCTGGGACGTTACAGGATTATGAAACGTGCACGTTCGCTGCCCACTCTGTGACTGTCATTCCCACGCCTGGACACACCACCGGTTCCATTAGCCTGCTGGTCGAAGCGAATGGAAAGCGCGTTCTCTTCAGTGGTGACCTGATCTATGCGCCGGGCAAAGTAGTCAGCCTGGCTGCCACGCAATGGACGTACAACGGCGCAGAAGGAGTAGCTGCTGGTCTGGCTTCGCTGCTCGATCTACAGGACCGTCAAATTGACCTGCTCCTGCCATCGCACGACGATCCGATCGATGATCCGAAGTCTGCAATTGCCTTACTCGTTGAGCGCTCCTGGGAATTGTTGCAGCGCCGCAAACAGAACCCCCGTCTGTTCGAGTTGAGAGAAAAACCCTATCAGCCAGTCCTCCCAAGCGGAGAAGCATCGAATGGAGGAACTCCTCATTTGCTGATGCACCGCGCCAGCATGGCGAACATGTACGTGCTCCTCTCCGATAGCGGAAAAACGCTCTTCATTGATTTTGGTTACGACTTTATCACCGGAATCCCTGCCGGCAGCGATCGCGCCTCACGCCGTCCCTGGCTTTACACGTTGACAGCGCTTAAGGCGCAGTTTGGTGTGCAGAAAATAGACGTAGTGTTGCCCACCCATTATCATGATGATCATGTGGCAGGTTGCAACCTCTTGCGCAGGGTGGAGAGAACGGAGGTCTGGGCAGCGGAAAACTTTGCCGATATCCTGGAACATCCCGCCCGCTACGATTTGCCCTGCCTATGGTATGACCCAATTCCTGTCGATCGCTACCTGCCGCTCGAGCAACCCATTTCCTGGGAGGAATACACGCTGACGCTGCATCCCTTGCCAGGTCACACTCGTTACGCGGTCGCGGTGGAGTTCGAGGTGGATGGATTTCTTGTGTTGGCTGCCGGAGACCAATACCAGGGCGATGATGGTCTTGCGTGGAATTATGTCTATCAAAATCGCTTCGCTATCGGGGATTATGCGGCCACCGCCAAGCTGTACCAGCGCCTCCAGCCTGACCTGATCCTCTCCGGTCACTGGCAGCCTTTACGAGTGACACCTGCTTATCTCCAGCAAATTGCTGCGGATGCGGAGGCGCTCGACCGCTTGCATCGTGAAATGCTGCCTGAGATCCCCGACCTTGGCGCGGAGGGTTTTCTCGCCCGTATCTCGCCTTATCAGGTCACCGTTGCCGCAGGTGAAACAATTCCCTTCGAGGTCGAACTCCGTAACCCGTTCCCTCATCCGGAGGAGGCTACCATTCGAGTTGTGGTGCCACAGGATTGGAATGTCGATCCCTTGGAACGGACACAGCAAATTTCCGGTGTCCATCAGCTTTCCTTCTCAGTGACTCCTCCTGCCGGTTTGGCTGTCCGACGTGCTCGAATCGCTGTTGATCTTACGATCGCCGGTCAGCGCTTCGGGCAGCAAGCCGAGGCATTAGTCACAGTTACTTCGCGAGGATAACATTTTGAAAACTCGTAAACTTCACATGATCGGCAACGCCCACATCGACCCGGTCTGGCTCTGGCAGTGGCAGGAAGGCTTCCACGAGGTGAAAGCCAGTTTTCGCTCAGCTCTGGACCGGATGAATGAATTCCCCGACTTCATCTTCGTCGCAAGTTCCGCCGCTTTCTATGAATGGGTGGAGACATCAGACCCGGAAATGTTCGCCGAGATCCGCCAGCGCGTGCAGGAAGGGCGCTGGGGCATTGTCGGCGGCTGGTGGGTGGAACCAGATTGCAACATCCCGGCTGGCGAATCCTTTGTTCGTCATGGTTTGTATGCACAGCGCTATTTCAAGGAAAAATTCGGCGTCATCGCACGCACCGGTTTCAACGTAGACAGCTTCGGCCACGCCGGAACGCTGCCGCAGATCCTCAAGAAGAGCGGACTCGATTATTACGTGTTTTTGCGCCCCATGCCGCACGAGAAAGGACTCCCCTCGCGCCTCTTCTGGTGGCAGTCTGACGACGGCTCGGGTGTGCTGGCTTTCCGCATACCGTTTGAATATCTTTCGTGGGGCAAGGACGTGGAAACCCACGCTCGTCGCTGTGCCGATGAGATGAAGGAACCGGTGGATGAATTTATGTGTTTCTTCGGTGTGGGCAATCATGGCGGCGGCCCGACGATTGCCAACCTCGAGAGCATCCAGGGACTGAACGCTGATTCGGAATTCCCCGCACGGCTGATCTACTCCACTCCTGAAGCCTTCTTCCATGCAGCCGAAACAAAGGGTTGGCCCATCCCCATTGTCCAGAGCGAATTACAGCACCATGCCAGCGGCTGTTATGCCGCGCATTCGGGCATCAAGCGCTGGAACCGCCGGGCAGAGAACCGCTTGCTTGCGGCAGAAAAACTATCGGTCGTGGCGGCGACCTGGGGAGAGGCAGTATTGGAGTTACTTCCCTGCAGTCCGGAGGAATTAGCGCGCGCCTGGAAGGGTGTCCTCTTCAACCAGTTCCACGACATCATGGCTGGCACTAGTCTCGAGGCAGCTTATGAGGATGCCCGCGATGTCTATGGTGAGGCGCTAACGATTGCCAGCCGCGCCTTGAACCATGCGACTCAAACCATCGCCTGGAGGATTGGTATTCAGGGGGAGGAAGGCGTTCGGCCGCTGGTGGTTTTCAATCCGCTTACTTGGCCCGTAACGACCACCATCGAAATCGAA
>JAICQC010000010.1 GCA_025938055.1 Anaerolineales bacterium
CAGCCCAGGAGCGTTTGCCGGTTAAACAGGTCCTCTGCCACCGTGGCACGAAAACACTTAAAGCCACACTGGGTATCATTCAAGCCGGGCAGGATCAGGGTCTGGATCAGGAAGTTGATGCCGCGCCCGCCCCAGTGTCGATAGGATGGTTCGTTATAGCGGATCGATTCTTTTGCTTCCCGTGAACCAATGGCAATATCGAAGTCCTGAAGTGCGGGAGGGAGGAACTTCAGGATTTCCTCCACCGGCATGGAAAGGTCTGCATCGCACATGAAGCGATACTCTCCCTGCGCGGTGAGCATCCCGCGCTGCACCGCCGCGCCTTTCCCCTTTTCACTTTGCAGCACGCGCAGGTTTGGGTGCTGCTTTGCAAACTCTGTTGCGATCTCGTAGGTCCTGTCGCTGCTTCCATTCTCAACCACGATCACTTCAGATGTGAAGGGCTGCTGTTTCAGGAAATGAAAGACCTTTTCCAGTGTGCCGGGCAGGCGCTTCTGCTCGTTAAAGGCTGGGATGACAATGGAAAAAAAGGGGTTCAAGGCAGGATTGGTGTGTTAAGGAGGAGATAGGCAAAAACGGCGACAATACAGAGGAAGGTTGCGCCTAATGCCGCAACAGTCAGGAGTTGACCACGTGTCATGCCCAGGACTCGTTTGCGCTGCCTGGCTGGGGGCGGCATAGGCGCTGCCGGATTTGATCCCTCGGCAGCAGGTGTGGATGCCTCCAGGGCGGAGTCCTCCTCCACCATGTCAAAGTCAAAGTCCGCGGGGCTGAACGGCTTCGCCTCCTCCGAGGCATCAAAGATCGCGCGCGCCCGTGAGGCACTCTGTGGAGGACTGGTATCCTCCTCTTCCCAGGCGGCGCGGGGTATACCCGCAGATGCCGCCGAGTCCTTCCGGGGCGGGCGCGGGTTGACGATTCGCTCGGTGAATTCATGCACGGCTTCCGCGCTCAACACCGGCGTGCCCGTGGACAACCCGGAAACAAACGACTTAATCCCATCGATCATCATGACCCGGATGGCAGGCCTGGCTGACTCGATATGCAAGCCCGGGTTTGCCGCGATCAATACCGACTCAATATTGACCGGCAGATGCACACCCTGACGTTCGATAAACGCCTTGACTGCCGCTGCCATGCGGGACGTCAGTAGAATCAAATTGATCGAGGCAGGTTTGTAGCCATTGCCTGATTCCTCGTTCCAGGCGTTGCCTTTGGCTTCAAATCTCCCGCGCAGGTAGGTGACATGGATCACGTAGATGCCTGTGGGTCCGAGCAGGATCATGGGCACGGTGATTCCGCTGGCGCCAAGCGTCATGTTGCGGATCAGTGTGTAGCCTTTTTCCAACTGCCGATCAAAGAAGGTGACGATGGCTTTCTGCGCTTCCAGCTCGGCAGGCCAGTTGAATCCGTATTTCAGCATACCCTGAAACCGCTGCATGACGCCAAGTTCGCCTTTTTCGTTGACGAGAGGGGTCTTATCGATGATTTTCATATGGGATTAAAAAACAGGCGCCTGCTCCAGTTCATCGTGATCGGCTTCGGCGCGAGTGGAAATGATCTCTTTCCCGTCGCGCCCCAGCACCTGCACGGGCTTCTCCTGGACGTCAAACGTGCCAGCCATGAATTCCTTGCGTGTCCCGACCAGAAACTTTCTTCCCTTTTTGAGACGTTCCAGGAATTCCTTGCGATCCAGCATCACGCGATCGGTAAATGCCGCGCCACGCCGTTCGAACGCGCGGACAACTTCGATTCGTCCATTTTTGTAGCGGACGGCTTCAATCACGCCATCAAACTTTTTTGCCATAAAAGTGCTCCCTCTGTATTTTACCGCTAAATAATAAAGACCCTAAAGGTTTTTGCGGAGCACCCCGAGTGAAACGAGGGGCAAAACCTTTAAGGTCTTTTGATGTCGGGGCGCCGGGACACGCGAAGCAGTCCCCGGAGCGCAGCAGAGTGGGGTTCGAACCCGGGACTTTGGCGCTGTAAGCGCCACGCGCTAACCCAGGGATAAATTCTCGATGTCCACAAGGTAACGCCAGATGCCACGATCTTTGATCTTTCGTTCATGTAGCATAGCTTCAGCTCGCGTGGGGAAAGATTCTATGTGAATGAGTCCCCAAGGAACTCCAGCACGTGTTGAACTTGATTTTCCGGAATTATGCTCTTGTAAACGTTTTTCAACAGCTTATGTTGACCCCACGTAGTATCGTTGCGATGGTTGACTTTGAAGGATGTATATATAGTACATGTCGGGGCGCCGGGATTCGAACCCGGGACTTCTTGCTCCCAAAGCAAGCGCGCTAACCGGGCTGCGCTACGCCCCGATGGCGAGACTGAATTATACCGTAAAGTAATGACTAACCACGCTCACATACGAATTATTAACACGCTGCCTGTCCATATTCCTCTCACCTGACAAAATTGTGCGTTGACTCATCCTTTGCCTGCAAGTACCATGGCGACGAGGTACGAATGACGTATTTTCTAGTCACTGGTTCAATTAGCGGTTTATTTGCCTTCTGGCTCACCGGCTGGGCATATCGGGACAACCCGAGATTGCGCTGGGGGTGGTTCTTCCTGGTTCGTGCACTCATGATGGCAATCGCCTATCTTCCCTTCTCATAACAAAAACAATTTCCGAGCATAGAGTAGCTTTGTTCATCCGCTGGACGATGCGTTAGTTTACTGTGCTAGCGGCGTGGGTATAATGCGAAGGATGAGTCCCCGTCAGACAATCCAACGGATCACAACACTGCTCATGCTTCTGGCGGGGTCCTTTGCCTGTTCACCGGCAAACCTATCCATCCCAACGGCGACGCAATTTCCTCCCACCTCATCCCCAATCCCTCAACCTGCAAATACTTCTTTACCGGTTCCGACTCCCACCATCACACCGCTTGCCTGTCTGACAGCACCTGGTCGCGTGGAAGAGGGCAGCCTGGACTCGACCAGCCCTCCGCAGGAATTCCGTGTCTACCTGCCTCCCTGTCATGACGAGAGAACGGATCGCCGCTATCCTGTCCTTTACCTCCTGCACGGACAGACCTACACCGACGATCAGTGGATCCGCCTCGGGGCAGTGGAAATAGCAGACCAATTAATCCTCTCTGGCGAGTCCGTCCCGTTCATCATTGTCTTTCCCGATGACCGCTACTGGAACCTTCCTCCGGGAGCAGGCTTCGGTCAGCGGCTAGTGGATGAGATAATCCCTCATATTGATTCAACTTATCGCACTCTCCCGTCCAGAAACCAGCGTGCCATCGGAGGTTTATCGCGTGGAGCCGGTTGGGCGCTGCGCCTGGGACTCACCCGCTGGGACTTGTTCGGAACGATCGGCTTGCACTCCCTGGCTGTGCTGCAAAGCGATGCCTCTGAAATTACAGACTGGCTGGAGGAGATACCTCCCTCCTCGCCTCCGCGCGTTTTTATGGACATCGGCGACAACGACCCCGAGTTAACCATGGCTGGGAAAGTGGAGTCCTACTTCAATGATTTTGGCTTGCCCCATGAGTGGCATCTTTACAGCGGCGCGCACACCGAGGAATACTGGCGCGCCCATGTGGAGGAATACATTCGCTGGTATGCCGATGGGTGGAATCATCCATAACGCCTGTATTACGTTTATAATCCTTTACCAGAATTAGCCCTGTAAAGGTTGTAGTAATCCATACTCCGCAGGGAGGAGTACCCTTTGCAAGGTACCCCAAATCACTCTTGAGAGAGACTTTATGAACATCCTCGTTACAGGGGGAGCAGGTTACATTGGCGCAGCCACAGCCGAAGCGTTGGTAAAGGCAGGGCATTCGGTCACGGTGTACGATTCGCTGGTGACGGGTCATCGAGCCGCGGTGCCCGCCGGCGTGACGTTTATGCAGGCTGATCTTGCAGACAGCCACACACTTGCCAAAACCCTGACGGATCAAAACTTCGAGGCGGTCATGCACTTTGCGGCATCCATCGAGGCAGGTGAAAGCATGAGGCACCCGGGGCGCTTCTATCAAAATAATCTCACCAATTCCCTGACTCTGATCGAGACAGCCATCCGTGCGGGAGTGAAACGCTTTGTCCTCTCCTCCACTGCCGCGGTATTTCAATCGAGCGATGAGCCGCTGACGGAGGAATCGCCCCTCGGTCCGACAAACGTCTACGGGCACACGAAGCTGATGGTCGAGCAAGCGCTGGACTGGTACCGAAAAATCCACGGACTGCATTTTGCAGCGCTGCGTTACTTCAATGCCTCGGGAGCCTTGCCAGGTCGCGGCGAAGCGCACCAGCCTGAGACGCATCTCATCCCACTTGTGTTGCGCGTGCCTCTGGGTCAACGAGATGCGGCGCAGATCTACGGTACCGACTATCCCACTCCGGATGGCACCTGCATCCGCGACTACATCCACATTGCCGACCTAGCCTCGGCACATACGCTTGCCCTGCATGGATTGAGCGACCGCGACCGCCTGGTCTATAACCTCGGGAGCGGCACTGGCTACTCGGTACGTAAGGTGATCGAAACGGCGCGCCAGGCGACTGGACACCCGATTCCTGTTCATGAACTGCCTCGCCGCCCTGGCGACTCGGCGCGGCTGGTCGCTTCCTCAGAAAAGATAAAACGCGAGCTCGGCTGGAAGCCCGAACATGACAATCTCCACGAGATCATTTCCAGCGCATGGGAATGGCACATATCACATCCAAACGGGTACGAGGATAAATAAACCATGACCTTCACCATCGTTTTGTTTGGCTGGATCTTTTCGCTCTGCCTGCATGAGTTCTCGCATGCGCTGGTCGCCTATCTAGGTGGAGATCACACGGTCCGCGAAAAAGGCTACCTTACATTCAACCCGCTTAAATATACGCACCCCGTGTTTTCCATTGTCCTGCCTTTGCTCTTTCTCGTGCTGGGCGGGATCGGTCTGCCGGGCGGCGCGGTTTACATCGAACGCTGGCGCATCCGCAACCGTTTTATGCTCAGCTTGATGTCGCTGGCGGGTCCCATGGCGAACCTGTTGGTGGCGATCGTCCTGGGTCTCATCCTGCGTTTTTGGCCATCCATCGATCCCAGGTTTCTGCCCGGGCTTTCCTTTCTGCTTGTCCTCCAGGTCTCGGCGGTGCTTTTCAACCTGATCCCTCTCCCGCCATTTGACGGGTATAACATCCTCGAACCTTTCCTTCACCCTGCCATCCGCATGCAGGTGGACCGCTTCCGCGACGTTGCCATCTGGGTCATTCTGCTGATGTTCTGGTTCGTGCCCGCAGTGGCTAATTCGTTCTGGGAAACGGTCTTTGTCTTCTCGACGGTCCTCGGCGTGGATTGGGGTATGGTCGTCGCCGGACTGGAACGCTTTCGCTTCTGGGAACTCTAGCCGCCTCACGCGCAGCCGTCACCTGCTTCCGTTATTTTGCGTAGAGCTCACCCTGGACTGCCTGAGGTGAGCTCTTTTTATAGACGGCTTTTTACTTCCTTACACCTGAGATCAGTGGGTAAGTGAAATCAATCTTTACAAATCGGACATTCTTGGTTATAATAATTGTGAAAAATTACACAATTTAGGAGGCGAGAGTGAATACGAAAAAACTCCCCCATGTTGTCATCGTGGGCGCCGGGTTTGGTGGGATGGAAGCTGCCAAAAAACTCGCAAACGCGCCCGTGCAGATTACATTACTCGACCGGCATAATTACCATCTCTTCCAGCCTTTGCTGTATCAGGTTGCTATCGCGGGGCTGGTACCCTCGCAGATTGCGTACCCCTTGCGGACAATTTTCCGCCGCCAGAAAAACCTGACCTTTCAGATGGGCGAAGTGACATCCATCGATCTTAATTCGCGCTATATCAGAACAAATGGTTCAGTCATTGCCTACGACTATCTTATTCTCGCCATTGGTGGGCAGACGAATTTCTTTGGTTTGCATTCCGTTAAGGAGAATGGCTTCCAGCTCAAAAGCATCGAAGATGCAACCGGAACGCGCAACCACCTGCTCAGGATGTTCGAGCGCGCCAGCCGCGAAGTGGACCCCGATAAGAGAAAAGCGCTGCTTACATTCGTCGTCGTTGGCGGTGGTCCGACCGGCGTGGAGACGGCGGGCGCTCTGGCGGAGTTGATTACGCACGTGATGACGAAGGATTACCCGCAGATGGATCTCAGCGAAGTGCGAGTGCTGCTGCTCGAAGCGACGGGCACGGTCATGGTAGCGTACCCCGATGAACTCCGCAAAGCCACAATGAAGTTGCTGGAAAACAAAAACGTAGAAATCATGCTGAACGCGCGGTTGATCGATTACAACGGACAACGGATCACGCTGGCAGATGACACACTTGCACTTGCACCTGGCGCAAGTGCAGGTGCAAGTGTCGACGCTCACACCTTGATCTGGACCGCTGGCGTCCGCTCTGCCGAACTGACGGACCAACTCGGGGTCCAGCAAGCCGCGGCGGGGCGCGTGCGCGTTAGTCCAATGCTACAACTGCCTGAGCATCCTGAGGTCTTTGTCATCGGCGATGCGGCGTACGTGGAGGATCGACAGGGTCAGCCGCTGCCCATGCTGGCAACTGTCGCGCAACAGCAGGCAAGCGCGGCGGCACGGAACCTCAAGAAAATATTGCGTGGAGAAAGCCCGGAGCCATTCCAGTATAAGGACCCGGGTCTGCTGGCGACGATCGGACGGAACGCGGCGGTGGCGCGCATCTGGGGCTTATCCTTCAGCGGGTTCATCGCCTGGGTGATCTGGGTCGGACTGCACATCTACCGGTTGATCGGGTTCCGTAACCGCCTGGTGGTGCTCATCAATTGGGCGTGGGATTATTTCTTTTACGATAACCAGGTGAGGCTGATCACACGGGAATGAGGTTAGGATTCTGCGATGCAAAATAGGCACCACACAAGCCGAACGCATTGACCAGAAAATGCAGGATGACGCCGGGCCACACGGAGTTCGAGCGGTGATACAGGTACGCCAGCAGGCAGCCGAGGATAAACGTCGGAATGAGCACGACGGGGTCCAGATGTGCCACGGCGAAGATCGCTGCGCTGATCAGCATGGCAGTGATCCAGCCGTATTTCTGGCGGAATCCCTGGAAGAGAAAGCCTCTGAAGAAGATCTCCTCCACCAGCGGAGCAAAGATCGCGCCGACGATAATAAACCAGACAGGCGCGTCCAGCTCGGCGAACAGCCTGATGATCGCCTCCGCCTGCGTGTCGACTCCCAGAGAGACCAGCAGCAGGTTGTGCAGGATGATGATGGCATAACTTGCGATCAGCAGACCACACCCGATACCCAGTGTGTTCCAACCGAAGCTGCCAAAGCCTAGTGATTTCCAATGGATGCCTCGCCAGGCAAAGATGAAGATGACGGGCAGAAGGTAGGCAAGCTCGAGAAGGATGACGCCCGCGCTTTGGGCGATGTCTGTCCTGCGCCCCTGCAGCATAATGATGAAGATGACAACGTTAATGACAGCCAGCAGGGCGACTCCGATCCAGTTGTCCATAAACTTCCAGGGGACGGAGTAATCCGGCGCATTCGGTGCCGGGACACTGCTTTCAAAATCCGAATTCATTTTTCTTCCATCTCCCGATAGATAAACCACTGACCCTTACGCTCGTCTACGTTTTTCATGGCGCGGTCGTAGTAGATATCGAATATCTGACCCGAGTCTGTTCGTACACGGAAATAAAACCTGCCCACGTTCAATGAACCGCGACTGGATGCAACCGCGGCATGCGCAGGACGCATATTGCGCGCCATTTTGCCGCGGCGGGTAAAGTCGCTCCACGAGGAGAGCATTTCGAGGACGCGATAGGTTTTCTCCTCCCAAATGAATGCGTTCGGGCAATCCGGGCTTTTCTCACGGGCCGGAGGCGTATCGAAGATGACTTCGATGGGATGGTCAAAGAAATGGATTGCCTGGTAGTGATCTGCCAAGTGATTTACACCTTATAGGGATCCTCTGCCTGCAGGTACGCCAGCAGCATTCCACGCATGGGATGATCCTTGAGCCACTCACGGACCTGCTTGACGTTCTCGTAATCGTCCTCACCAAGTTTTTCAAGATAGATCCGTTCCATATGGTTTCGTGTCTCTGCTGCACGCAGGTTGTCCTGCCAGGGACGCGTAAAGAATTCGTTCAGATTGTCGTGCAGGTTGCGGTCGATCAACACGTCCCACTCGTTGTGGTCGAGCCAGATCCCGTTGCAGCTGCGGCAGCGGTCGATATAAAAGGCAGTATCGGGGAAGATCTTATAACGCGCCATAATATGACCGCAATCCGGGCAAAGCTTCAATTCCTTAACTTCCCAGGATGGGTCGATCGCAATGGCTCCGTCCTTTGACGGAAGCTCGCGGCCCAGTGTCCTGCGCCAGGTGAGGTAAACGTTGGATGAAATCGAGACGCCCTTGCAATTGGAACACTGCCTGGCGGGAAGACCTTCCAGGAGGGTGATCGGACCGAGCAGAACAGCTTTGCAGACCGGGCATCTCATGACAGCCTCCAAACAATACTAGACATCGTCCCAAAGGTTTGAACAGTTCAAGGACACGTTTCATGAAAACCTTCGGGACGTTTTGCTATGAGTTGAATTATATTGCCATTTACAAAATTACAGTGTTCTCGTCGCGCCGCCGTCCACGTCGATGATCGCGCCCTGGATATAGGCAGCCTGCGGAGATGCGAGAAATGCCACAGCGCGGGCAACCTCAGCCGGATCGCCGAAACGAGCAATTTTCATGTCACGCGGCATTCGCCTCAAGGCTTCCTCAGGTTCAATTTGATTCTGCTTGGCGTAGTTCTGAATGCGAGTCTGTAATCGCTCGGTCGCGATCGAGCCGGGGTTGATGGCATTGACGCGCACGCCGTCCCTGATGCCGCGGTCGGCGAGTGCTTTGGTGAGATTCATCAACGCGGCATTGACCGCGCCGCCGATTGTGAACTCTGCGCTCCCCGTCCGCCCACCGACCCCGATGATGTTGATGATCGTTCCCTGGCTGGCTTGCAAATGGGGCCAGCCAGCACGCGAAAGACGCATGGCTCCGTAGAACTTCAGAGCAAAGCCGTCGCTCCATTCGTCATCTGTAAGAGCAAGGAAATCACCGCGCTTCGTCGCGCCTGCGTTATTGACCAGCAGATCGAGCTTGCCAAATTTCTCAATCGTCGCCGCGACAACCTGATCGGCTGTATCTGCCTCTCGCAAATCAACGGCTTGCACCAAAGACTCGTTCGGTAGAGCCCGGGCAACCGCTTCGAGTTCAGCACGCGAACGCGCGACCAGGACCGTCTTCATCTCCTCGGCGGACAATATTTCGGCAATTGCTTTTCCTATGCCGCGGCTTGCGCCGGTAACAATCGCTACTTTGTCGGATAATTGTAGGTCCATGATTCGTTCAATTTATCCCTGATATTTCCAGTCCCAGAACCAGAAGGCGAGCCCCCTGAACTCACCCCACTTTTCAAAGCGCCTTTCCACGTCTTTGGCTGTGACTGGTTTGCCGCGATACCATTCGTGCGAGACCATTTTCAAGGCATAGGAGTCGATGGGAATGAAATCATGCCGTCCCAGGATCATCAACAAATTTGCTGCCGCATAGGGACCAACGCCATTAATGGACAATAATACCTTGCGTAATTCGAGCGTGGGCAGTTCACTGCTTTTGAGCGCTTCAAGATCGAACTTTCCCGAGGTAACGCGCACCGCCAGTTCATGGATGGCGGGTCCTCGATAGCCCACACGAATCTTTTCCTGGAGGAAATGAGAGCTGGATGCGGCAATCGCTTCTGGCGTAGGAAAGGCTTTCTTGGTTTGATCACCAGGAAGCGAATGCCCCAACTCCTCCACCAGTTTGCGCGTCATGTTCTTCGTGGCAGTCCAGAGCGTGTTCGTTGTCAGGATGGTTTTGATCACATCTTCGAAGAGGGTGGGTGAGCGCAGAACTCTGCCAAGGGCGCGCTTTTTGAGGCGCGCCAGCTTCGGCTCGCCGCGCGAGGCGACGTAAAAGCGCGAGAAGTCCATGTCGAGACCGAACATCCATGTGACTTTATCTCTCACTTCATTTTGCTCAGCCTTCCTGAGCTTTTCGGTTTCTACAGTGATGTCATCTCCTCCATCGCTTAACTTGAGCTCGATCACGCGTCCGCTCGAAAGCCGCAGCACGTAGCAAAGCACACTCGTGCCTTCATCGTATGAGAATGGCGCAAGCTGACGCCATCCATGCGAATTGACGACGGACAGAAAGTTAAACGGTGGACGGGCAGAAAGCGGCAACTTCATGCTTATTCACCGATATACTCCCCGCGCCGCCAGGCACGGATCATGAAAAAGTTGAGGACGGCCGCAGTAAAGATCATCGCCGGGATAATGATCACCGGGAATGCCCAGCGCTCGAAAAGGCTATCGATCTGCGCCGTGTTTGGGTTTGTCGGGTCGTAGAGGACGTTCACCTGTTCACCCACCTCATAGGCGGGCGGGTACGAAGCGTTGTCACCTTCGAAAGTGTAAATTTGATCGCTGACTTTGAAATCGATCACGGGCACATATGTACAGCATCCACCCTCCGCATCGCTTTGCTCGTTGAGCCGCACCACCGTGCCTGTGGTCGTGGTCCCTTCATTTTCTAATTTCCAACTGATGTACCCTGCATACACTCCCCACAAACAGAATGCCGCCAAAAACAAATTGCCGAAAATAATCCAGCAGCCAATCTGCAAACGATTAACCCCCGTACCTACAGCGTCGAGCGTTTTATCGAGTTTGGACATGGAACACCTCAAAGTTGGGATGTTCCGATTGTACATAGAAAAGAGTTATCCGCGCAGGGCTATTTGGGTGATCTGTGGTCTTGCGATACGGATGTAATCATCCCGTTTCATGAAGATGGATCGGTCCAGGCGGCCTGCGTTGAAGACGACCTCCTCATTCTGCAGGATGAGCGGGTCAGCCAGAACTTGTAGCTGATCGCTGAACGAAAAAGGCGGGATCGCCCTAATCACGCAGCCCGTTAACTCCTGCGCCTTTTCGCGCGCGGCAAACACGGCACTCTCTGCACTGAAATGACGTTTAACCCCGGCAAAGTCGATGCGGCAGTCTCCCGGTACATTGGCAAGACAATAAATATTTTCCCTGCGAGTGAGCCTCACCTGAAGCACAATGGACTTGATGGATTGCTCGATCCTGTTGCCGCGAATCTTTGCAATGATCTCTGTATGCCCTTCCGGTTCATGCTCGATGACGCGGTAAATCGCACTATGCTGGTCGAGCAGATCACATAACTGTTGATGAACATCAGTCATGTTGAATTTTTAGCTCAGGCGGCATCTGGTCTTTCTTTTGGCGGCTGATTGCCAGTAATATCGAGGGTAAAAATGCCGCTCCCGGAAGGCTCGCAAACATAAAAATGATCCTGACCAGAACTGCCAGGCTGAGACTGGTGGCTGCGCTCAGTCCGCCAACATGCAAAAATAGAAACGTCAGGGAAAGTTCCTGCACACCATATCCGTTGATCGAGATGGGGATGAGGGTGACGAAATAGGACAGGCTGTACAAACCCGCAATCAACGAGAAGGTTACATGGTTTCCCATGCCTTCTACGAGCAGGTAGATAGCACTGAAAATAAAAAACATGTTTCCCCATGTACACAGCAGGGAAACTACCAGCGCTTTTGGCTGACGGAACCACGTGGAAAACGTTTGCAGGGTGCGGCGCAGAAAAAGGATCGGTCTTTTCAGCGAGACCATCAGAGCAAAAGAAGGAGTGGCAGCCTGCCCGAGGCTTTGTAATGTGGGAGCCAGGCCAAACGGCACAGCAAAGAGCATGCCAGCCATGCCAATCAAACGGTCGGCGGCGATGGATGCCAGGCAGATCGCCCGGTCAAAGCCCATCTGCATCACGCCCGTCAGCCGCACAACATCCCCGCCAATGGTGGTCGGCAGGAAATTCGAGGCAAAGAGTCCCATAAGGGTCAGTTCCGCTGTACGCCCGAAGGGGATTTTTACTCCGCCGGAGCGGAGCAGGACATGCCAGCGGGCAATGACAAAAATACGGGAAATAAGCAGGGAAGCCAGAGCCAGGAAAAAATTGATGAGCGAAATCTGCCGCAATGACTCAACGATCTCCGTCCAGCCTTCCTGGCGGATTAACAGGACAATCAGCACGATTGCCACCAGCGTCCCAAACAGGCGGAGGAGCAACGTGCGGTTTTCTGAGAGCCAATGAGTCATTTTGTATCCTGCCGCGGAGATCATGATCGTTAAGAAGAAAACGAAGCGCTCATGATATACCCATATCCTGGCGAACGGTCAGGATTGTAGCATAAAAGCCCCTGAGGAAAGCGGTCATGCAAGGAAGGTTAAGGGCAGGCGCCGAGAGTATCTCCGTGCCCCAGGTGGGCAGGAACGGCAGATGACGAGATGCTCAAGGTATGCCCGCCTTTTTTATCGGGCTTATGGCACACCAGGGCTTTTTCACCCCCGCCCTCTTCCTCTGCAGGCGGATCCACCTGCTCGGCGGTCAGGATAATGATATGCGTGACTCTGATCTGTCCCTCTTCTGAAGCGCAGATGACGATCAGGATTGCCTGGTCTGCGCCGAGTGTTCCCTCGCCGCCAGCATCGTTTTCGATGTTAACCTGATCCTCCAGTGTGATCACGGGCCAACCTGCCAACTGCAACTCATTGCCATTCACACTGACGACGGTCGCGGTAATGGTGGCACAACCAGGAATATCGGTAAACTGACCGAGCGGAACGATGCTGAGAACCTCCCAGGGTCCATCCTCCAAAAGCAGGATTTCCACCCGGACAATCATTTCGGTGGTAATCCCCTCACTGATCAGTGTGTCACTTGTCACGTTTAGGGTGATGCCATTGACCACCCAGGGATTAATGGACTCTACCTTGCCGATCAGCGTGATGGTAGGGCTTGCCTGCTCTTCTTCAGCATGTTCAATGGAGGCAGCCAGCCAGGTACCCTCCTCCAGAATGACGCCCTTTACCCTCACCAGGTCACCGGCTTCCAGTCCCTCGTCGATCTGGGTCCAATCGCGGATGGCGAACGTGTTGCCGGTCACCATCCAGGGATCGGTGCTCTCCAGCTCGCCCACGATCTCGAAGGTTGTTTCGCCTCCCACGGGCACCCAGCTACCGCCTTCCTGGCGCATTTCTACCGCGCCGTTCTCCAGGCGCAATAAGGCAGGCTCTGTAGCCGTCGCGGTCACCACAACGGGTGTGCCACCGAGGGACGCACAAGCCATTAAAACAACGAGGATGCCCAGGTACACCGCCATCCATTGCCAGCGTATAGATGTTCTATTCCTTCCGTTCATTGCTACCTCCGCATAGGCTGTTGATCATACCCTGTGAACTTATCATAGCATACATGGTCTTACAGACCATCCTGCCCTTTGGGGGGATACAACTGGCGACTCGAAAACCCACCCTGCGGAATTTATCGTAAACGATACACGCGTGCCTCATAAGGACGGAATGTGATCTCACGAATATCCTCATCCAGAATTACCTCGTAGTTATTGATCAATAATTCTGCGCTCCCAAAAGAAATATTTTTAGGCAGGGTGAATCGCGGTGAGTTCCTGCTGAAGTTCAAGATCACGAGCAGGCGATCCTCTTCCAGGGTTCGGGTGAAGGCATAGATCTCCTCATGAGAGTCAAGAATCAGACCATACGTGCCATACACAATAACCGGATTCTCCCTGCGCAATTGGATCAGCTTTTTATAGTAATGGAAAATTGAGTCCGGGTCGGCAAGTGCCTCGGCGACATTGATCTCTTTGTAGTTCGGGTTGACCTTGATCCACGGCGTGCCCGCCGTAAAGCCGGCATGTTCGGTTGAATCCCATTGCACGGGTGTGCGGGCGTTGTCACGGCTTTTCGCATGGACAACCTTCAGGATTTGGGCAGGATCCAATCGTTTTTCTTCCACGGCTTCCCGATACATATTCCGTGTTGCTATGTCACGATACTCCTCAATAGAATCAAATGCCACGTTCGTCATGCCGATCTCATCCCCTTGATAGATATACGGCGTGCCCTGTAGTGTGTGGATAAAAGTTGCCAGGAGCTTGGCAGACTCCACTCTGTATGTCCCATCATCTCCAAATTGAGAGACAGAGCGCGGCTGGTCATGATTCCCAAGGTAAATACTATTCCAGGCGCGCCCTTCCAGGTCTTTTTGCCAGCGGGACATGACAGCCTTTAATTCCAAAAGTCTCGATGAGTGGCTCGCCTCGAGCTTGACTCCTATATCTCTGCTCAAATCCATATGTTCGAACTGGAACACCATCTTCAACGCCCCTGTTTCCTCGTTGGCGATCTCAATCGCATCCTGGGTGCTGACAAGAGGCGTTTCGCCCACCGTCAAAATATCGTAGCGAGAGAGCACCTTTTGTTTCATTTCCGCCAGGAATTCCGACAAGCGCGGCCCATTGATGAAATATTGTCCGCCGAATTGATAACGGTCATTCGTCACTATCGGTGCATCCGGCAAGCCGGGCGCTTTAGAGAGCATATTAATGACGTCCATCCGAAAGCCGTCGATGCCCTTTTGCAGCCACCAGTCCATCATCTTATAGATTTCTTCGCGCACCTGTGGATTTTCCCAGTTCAGATCTGCCTGTTTTTTGGAAAACAGGTGGAGAAAATACTCGTCCGTCTGCTCGTCATATTCCCAGGCGGACCCGCTAAAAAACGAACGCCAGTTATTGGGCTCATGTCCGTCCCCGGCAGGACGCCAGATGTAAAAATCACGATAGGGGTTGTCTTTTGATTTGCGGGACTCCTGAAACCAGGGATGCTCATCTGACGTGTGATTGACCACCAGATCCATGACCAACCTGATGCCGCGCCTGTGCATTTCGGCAAGCAGTTTCTCCCAGTCTGCCAGCGTGCCAAACTCATGCATTATGTCCTGATAATCGCTGATGTCGTAGCCGTTGTCATCGTTGGGTGATTTGTAAACCGGACAAAGCCAGACCACATCGATGCCGAGTTCCTTAAGATAATCGAGCTTTTGAAGTATGCCGCGCAGGTCGCCAACCCCATCGCCGTTGCTGTCATAAAAACTGCGCGGGTAGATCTGATAGACTACACCTTCCTTCCACCAGGCTCTGTTCATCCATCTCTCCTTGGATCGATTCTGCTCTTTACGCCTGCCTATCCCGTCTGCGGCTTGTAGCTGATCGCTGGCGATCAGCTCACGTGATGCAAATTGCCGCGTGTTTCCCATCCCTTGCCTTTCGAGACATACTCTAGCGTTCCATCCTCGAGCAATTCAATCGAATCAGAATCGGCTTCCCCGCACTCGCCCTGCAAGCGCTCGGCTTTCAGTTCGAGCGTCTCGCCGCGGACAGATATGACGCGAAAATTACCGGAGCAGGGGATGAGGGGGATGTCGAACACGCCGAGCATCGAGCCGACTTCAAACGGCTGAATGACCGAGATCGTGATCTTCATATCCCAGCCATTGCTGTTATGGACGGTGCCTGCCCACACACCCAGAAGTGACTCTGGTTTCACGAGCCAAACACTCTCTTTCGTACTTCGGCACGTTTCTCGCCAATAATATTCATCATCTCTTCCCATTTTTTCTGAAACGCGATGAACGACTGGAACGGGTCTTGCTCTGGTTTTGCCAGGTAATGAGCATGATAGATATTGTTCAGCGACTCACGGGCGTTCTCGGGTTCATTCTTCGTCAGGTAATCATTTGCCAGAATCGTACAGGCGTGAGTTACACGCTCCAGAAAATCATCCTGAAAGAACGTGCCAGGATAAGGCAGATAGCGCTCGCGCCTGACCGCATGATAGCCAGCCCCATCCCGGCTATTGGCAATCTTGGCTTGCTGATAGCGAAAACGGTAAATATCCTCCCGCAGCGGCTGCCAGGTGGCGTAAGGGCGCGGCGGCGGGTCGTGCTTGATGACCAGTTCCGTGTCCAGGATGAAGCGTTCGCCGAGAATGTGCGCGTTCATCACCCAGTCCATATCCTCCCCGCGTTGCAGCGGTGGGTCAAGTGGCACACGAGTGTAAAAGTCGCGGTGCACGGCAATATTGCCCATGATGGCAAATGAAATTTCCTTCATGCCCGGTGACTCGACAATATATTTTCGAAATGCTTCATTCATCACTTCAACAACATTCCAGTACACCGTGTGTGGAGCCGTTGGAAGATCAAGATAGATCGTCTCTTTGGCAGTAATATAAGGACCACAATAGGCTCGAATAGGTTTCCCATCAAAATCCGAGAGTATTTTAGATTTGATCCTCCCAATATACTCCGGCTCGTTGAACAGGCAGTCGTCATCGATGGATACTGCGATATCCTTGTTCAAAATATGAGCAGCAACCAGGCAGGCATTCCGCAAGGGAGAATAACCAACCAGCGAAATCGTTTCGATGAGATCTTCTTTTCCCAACTCACGAAGATAATCGTGCAGACGCCGCAGATGAGAATAACTAAAATAGTGAAGCTTCACCCCCGCCTGTCCGGCGTATTTTTCCAATACTTCGCCAGCGCGCTTTTCCACCGCCTCAGCCAGCGATGGATGGTTTGCCCCCGCGATGGCAATGATATCGAAATCCTGATCCTTTAATACTTTCAGACTTTCGAATAGAGGAGGAATGGTTCCCTCGTCATCCAGCGCAGTTGGGTGATCATAAAAATAATCACCTTTCTGGACGATTTGTCTCTTTTCTCTCCCCCAAAACATAGGGAACACAATGGAAAGCTCCATATCTGCCTCCTGCCATTAATTCACGTATGTTGTTACTTATCAATTGATACGTTGTAAGTAGTGTACAACAAACCCCGGTGGAAATCAACGCACTGTCTGCTGAATCCACCTCCGTCAAACCCGCCAGACCTTTTCTATTGGCTGCGCAACAGCTTTGAAGTAATCAGGGAGGCAAAAGCCCGGAGATGTGAGTCGAAGAAAGTGGTTTTGAAATACTCTTCGTACGCCATTCTGCTTACATTTCAATGATCTCTGCTCGGAATCAAATCAACATTCTGGGGAAGGGTTAATATTGAATGCTGCTCCCCCATGTTAATAAGAACTATCTAACGGATTCTATGTCAACCGCAACCGGAAGGGCAGTGCGCGCCCATTCGCTGAGCGTCTTCCCCTCCTCCCATTCCTGATATTTCTCTGCCGCCAGATGACGAACCAGGTATTCTTCTTCCTTATCTTCCACGAGGCGTGCTGTGCCTGCAAAGATGTGCTTCGCAATCCGCACCGTGACAGCCGGGTCCTTCCGCAGGTTCAGTACCCAGTCTGATTTGCCGTTGCCGGAGAGCAGATAAAGCGTTTCGTTCTGAATGGTGAACCAGATTTCGATCTCGTGGAGGTTTCCACTCACGCGACCTTTTGTGGTCAGGTAGCAGTAATCCTGTCTTGAAAGCTGCCTGAGCAGTGCGCTTATATCGCGGGTGGATTCCATAAAGCTTATCTCATCCCCACGCCGCGTGCCATCATCGCCGCGGAGAACAGGATAATGGCAATCGCGACCATTTCCAGTCGCAGGATCAGCCTGATACGTGAGACATCCTGGTCTGAGATCTCGGGGGCTTGATTTCGGGCAAAGAATTTATTCCAGGAAACGAAGCGAATGGTCGGGTATGCAGAGAGGGCAGCCGCAAGGGCGAATCCCAGCATCTTGGTCCAGAAGAACCAGTTCTGGGCGTAGAACGCAGCGCCTTTCTCGAAATAAAACACACGCAGCAAACCGACCACCAATAGAAACCCGGCGGAGATCCCGTAGAGGATATCCATCCTTTGAATTCTGCGGGCTTCAGCAAGAGATAAGTCCTTGTGAAAGGCCACAAGCTCATACACGAGCACAGCGGTCAGGGTGAATGCCGCCAGATGGTGTAAAAAAGCCATGATCGCGCTGGTCATTTCTGCCTCCTGTAACTGTGCTGCCTAGTATATTACAAACACTTGAATCCCAAGAGTGATTTGTCAATTGTCGATTGCGTGGAGGCGAGAAATTGGGTAAGATAGAGGATGCCATGATGCAAATTCTGCCGAGAGCCCTTCCAGACACCCTGTTGTCAAGAAGTCAGCAAGCCTGACGGGTACCTGTTTACCTGTCAGGCTTTTTTTATCTTTTCTCAAAGGAGGAAAAATGCAGACACCCTGGGAATATCGTTATGCCCATCGCATACAGAAAATGGAAAGTTCGGTCATCCGTGAGTTATTAAAACTGACAGAGCAACCGGATATTATTTCGTTTGCAGGCGGGTTACCAGCGCCGGAGGTTTTTCCGGTGGAGGAATTTCGACAGGCATGCAATTTTGTGCTCGACCATTTCGGACCGCAAGCCTTGCAGTACAGCACAACCGAAGGATACAGACCTCTGCGTGAAATGATCGCGCGGCATACAGCTCGTTACGCTGTGGAGGTGAGTGCTGATAACATTTTGATCACATCAGGTTCCCAGCAGGCGCTGGATTTTATCGGACGCCTGTTCCTCAACCGCGGTGATTACATCGTGGTCGAATCGCCAACTTATCTCGGCGCGCTGCAAGCCTGGAATGCCTATGGCGCCCAATACATTCCCGTCCGCGCGGACCAGGATGGCATGATCGTGGACGAACTGGAGGCGGCGCTGCGCATCGGACCAAAGTTCATCTATATTCTGCCGAACTTCCAGAACCCGAGTGGCTATACCCTTACTCTGGAGCGACGTCAGAAACTTGTCGAACTGGCGGATAAGTACGGCGTGCCCATCGTCGAGGATGATCCGTACGGTCAGTTACGCTATGAGGGCGAGCACATCCCCTCGGTCGTTTCACTGGATAGTGAATATCGCGGTCCCAACGGCGGTCATTACAGCGGTAACGTAATCTATGTAAGCACGTTCTCGAAATTGCTCGCGCCCGGACTGCGCCTGGCGTGGGTGATCGCGCCGCCGGAGGTGATTCGCAAGCTGGTCATGGCGAAGCAAGCCGCGGACCTGCATACCTCCTCGTTCAACCAGTATGTCGCGTATGAGGTCGGGAAGGGTGGTTTCCTGAACGAGCATGTCAAGGTGATCCGTGCTGTCTACAAGGAACGCCGCGATGTGATGTTCGAAATGATGCAGGAAATGTTCCCGGCCGGCGTGACCTGGAGCCGACCCGAGGGAGGGATGTTCCTGTGGGGCGTCCTGCCTGATGGCATGGATGCAACAGAAGTTCTCAAACGGGCAATCAAAAGGAAAGTTGCCTTTGTGCCCGGTGCAGCCTTCTACCCGCGTGGAGGTGGAGGGAATACAATGCGCATCAACTTCTCGTATTCATCACCTGAGATGATCCGTGAAGGCGTCGCCCGCCTGGCTGCTACGCTGAAAGAAACGATTACAGAAGCAGTGTAAAAGATGTAGGGATGGGCAGCTGTCCATCCCTACATCTTTTTATTCTTCCACATAGGGCACATATTCTGCACGTGCAATTCCCTGCCTGATCGCCGTCTGCGCGACAGCACGGGCGACCTCCCGATGCACCTTCCTGTCCAGCGGATGCGGCATCAGCTCCCCGCTGGGGGTCATGCGCACCAACACATCCACAGCCGCGCTCAACATCTCATGTGTAATGCGCGGCGCGCGTGAATCGACAGCACCACGGAAAATTCCCGGGAATCCCAGAACGTTATTTACTGACTTTCCATCCGCGGCGAAGATGGCGCCGCGTTCCAGCGCCTCCTCAGGGTCGATCTCCGCACGAGGATTTGACAGCGCCAGGATCACCTGTCCCTTGCGGATCATCTCCGGCTTGATGAGATTCGGCACGCCTGTTGTTGCCACGACAATCTCACATTCCGCCATGATCTCCTTCAAATCAGCTCGTTTCCCGCCATCCCGCTCAAAGCGCTCGAGAGCAGCCTCATTCATGTCGGTGCCCAGGACCGGGTTGCCTGTCAGGCTCATCAGCATTTTCCCGATTGCGTTCCCGGCTGCGCCCAAGCCGACCTGCCCAATGACGGCTTTATCAATGTCCATGCCAACGCGCTTCGCAATGACCTTCAACGCGGCGGTGCTGACGACTGCTGTGCCATGCTGGTCATCGTGGAACACGGGGATATCGAGCACAGCCTGCAGGCGTTCCTCCACTTCGAAACAGCGCGGGGCAGAGATGTCCTCCAGTTGGATTCCGGCGAACGTGGGAGCGATGGCTGTAATGGCTGCCACGATCTGATCGGGATCTTTCGTATTCAGCAGGATTGGCATGCCCGAAAGACCCACCAGGGACTCCATCAGCATGGCTTTGCCTTCCATGACAGGCATGCTCGCCACTGGACCGATGTCACCCAGCCCCAGAACCGCGGAGCCGTCTGTGACAATGGCGACGAAATGGCTGATGCTTGTGTATAACCACGCCAGCTCAGGATCATCCGCGATCCGCAGACAGACCTCCGCCACACCGGGCGTGTAGACGCGCCGCAGCGCGGCTGTTGATTCAATCGGGAAGCGTGAGCGGATGGCGATCTTGCCCTTGTGATGCACCTGCAGGACCTCATCGCGAACCTCGAGGACGCGCGTGCCCTCGTTCACCCGCATGGTTTCGATCACATGATCCATGTGTTCGGCATCGTCGGCGTAGACCGTGATGTCGCGGACGACCGCCTGGGCTGTTTCGGTCAGCATCTCGATGCTGCCTACACTTCCACCCATGACAGAGACCGACGCCAGCAATCTCGCCAGTGTGCCGGGTGTTTGAACATTGCGGACGCGCACGGTCCGCATGAGTTTACCTTCCCATGCCATCGTATATTCCTTTCGAGGGGATTGTGGAGGGCAGGAGCAAACTCCTGCATACGGATGGAAACGACGGCAAACCTTGAGGCATGATGAGCCGCCAGGATACAGAGTTATATGTATTATATAACTTTGATGATGGAATTCAACTCATCGAACGATTTGATCGTCGTGCAATCCGCCTCGGGGAAGATGCCGAGGGGGTCGTAGAGAATCGCGTGAAGTCCCGCGCCGCGCGACCCGACAACGTCTGCATAGTAATTATCACCTACGTATATGACTTCTCCGGCAGATAAATTCGCACGCTCGAGACCATGCTCAAAAATACCGGGTTCAGGTTTCCATACGTTTACTTCTCCAGCCGCCATCGAAAAATCAAAGAACTCGGCAATGCCGTGATCGTTCAGGACATCGTGAAAAGGTTTGTCACGGTTCGAAATGACCGCCAGGATGTATCCGGATTCTCTCAGTTGCGGCAGCGTTCGCCGAACATCCTCCGGGACGATGCTTTCCGGCTTGTAGAACTCGCCCATGTGTATGGAGATCCTGGGTGCGAAATCCATCGCCCATTCCTCAGAAGCACCCAGGGCAATGAGTCGGCGGCGGCTGTATTCGATCCAGAAGTTTTCTGTCTCAGCAGAATGAGCCAGCAAATCGTTGCGCAGATCCACCGAGCTTGCCCAGTAGAAATGTTCCCAGCGCAGGGCACGCAGGCGCGCTTCCTCGTTCACCGGTAGACCCAGTGTGATCACATAGTCGGTGAACACGTCACCACCCGAAGGAATGCTGTGACGCAGCGTCCCATCCAGGTCGAAGAAAATGGCTTTTATATCGTTGGATTGAATCATGTCACTATGTTATTGTGAATATAATGACCTTGTCAAGTCATCATACATTGACCTTGTGAAGCCTCGGCGTCAGGTGGGGAGTACAAAGGACGAACGGAACCTCGCAAGGCTCCAGGAGAAGAAAATGGGTAAACTCACGAGCAAAGTTGCCATCATCACCGGCGCCACCTCGGGCATCGGGAAAGCGACCGCGCTTCTCTTTGCAGAGGAAGGCGCGCAGCTGATCATCACGGGACGCCGCGCCGAGCTGGGTAGGACTCTGGAAAAAGAGATCAGAGAGCGCGGGACGACCAGTGTGTTCGTCAAAGCCGATCATACACAAGCCGATGATTGCTCCCACGTTGTCGAGCGGGCTCTCACCGAATGCGGCCGCGTCGACATCCTGTTCAACAATGCAGGCATCGTCACCAGCGGGACGGCGGAAACCACTACCGAGGATGTGTGGAACGAAACCTTCGCTATTAACGTGACCGCGGTATGGCGTATGAGCAAATTGGTCCTTCCGCACATGCGTAGTCAGGGCAAGGGTGTGATCGTCAACAACGGCTCGGATTGGTCAGTAGTGGCGGGCAGGGACGCCTTTCCCTACATTATGAGCAAGGGCGCGGTCGCCATGATGACAAAAGCCATGGCGCTGGATTATGCCCGTGAGAATATCCGTGTCAATGCAGTTTGCCCTGGCGATACGTTTGTAGAGCGTTGGATAGACTCTTCGCGGGGATACTTCGAAAGCTCTGAGCCTGTGACCGTCGAAGAAGTAATGAAAGAATCAAGCGACTACATTCCCATGGGACGCTTCGGCAAACCAGAAGAGATCGCACAGGCTGTGCTATTTCTCGCTTCGGATGATTCGTCCTTTGTCACAGGGCATTTGCTGGTCGTGGATGGAGGCAATACAGCGCAATAGCTGGTGCAGGGTAATTGGTCAGGTCATCATTGATGATGGATTTAGAGGCGTGCTATACTTCAATAGTTTTCCTGATACTTCGTCACAACTCATACACTGAGGACTTAACTGAGAATGAAGGACTTCGAGTATCTTGATGGCGAGCGGAGGCTTGCCGCCATTATGTTCACCGACATGGTCGGCTTTACCGCGCTTGCCCAACGAGATGAAACGTTAGCCATGCAGCTTCTCGATGAACAAAGGAAACTGATACGGGCGTATCTGGCGGAATACCGGGGCAAAGAGATTGAAGCGATTGGCGATGCTTTTTTTGTCGAGTTTGCCAGCTCGCTTGATGCAGTCAATTGTGCCGTGGCAATCCAATCGGCGTTGAGGGATTGGAACGAACAGCACCCTGCGGAGAACAGAGCGTTGATCCGAATCGGAATCCATCTGGGCGATGTGCTCCATCGTGGAAATGAGGTTAGCGGTGATGCGGTGAACATCGCATCCAGGATTGAAGACATGGCTCCTCCCGGAGGTGTATGCATTACTGCGCAGGTATACGCCAGCGTCATGAACAAGGTCGTGTATCAATTCGAGTCGGTGGGAATCCCGGAACTTAAAAACGTCTTCACACCGATCGAGGTGTACCGCGTTGTCGGTTATGGGGAGGATGAAAGCCAACCCGCATCCATCCGGGCTGCGCTGCCCAAGGACAGGATCGCTGTTCTTCCTTTTGTGAACATCAGTCCGGACCAGGTTGATGAGTATTTTGCGGACGGCATGACCGAGGAATTGATCTCGTCGGTGTCCATGATCAAAGGTCTCAGGGTGATCGCCAGAACATCCGTGATGAGATATAAGAGAGTACACAAACCAATCGCTGAAATTGGCAGGGAGCTGAACGTCGGCAGTATCCTTGAAGGCAGTATTCGGAAGGTGGGTCCCAAGATCCGGATTTCTGTCCAGTTCGTCGAAACATCGAAAGAGGTACCGAGCTGGTCTCATAAATATGACCGCGAGGTCAAGGATGTGTTCGCGATTCAGAGCGAAATCGCCCAGCATGTCGCGGAGGCTCTGAAGGACCACATCTTTGGCGGGAAGCACAGAGAGGAACCCAGGACGACCACCTTCAGCACAGAAGCATATATGAGCTATTTGCGTGGAAGACAGCTTTGGAATCGAAGAACCGAAGAGGATCTAAAGAAGGCTGTCAGTTTCTTCGAAAAGGCACGCAGCATCGATGGTAATTATGCGCGGGCATATGTGGGCCTGGCAGATACCTATGCCACGCTGGCGCTTCTTGAGTTCATGGCTCCGAACGAGGCATATCCCAAAGCCAAAGAGGCTGTGAGGAAGGCTCTTGCATTGAATGGAGGTCTGGCAGCTGCTCACACATCGTTGGGTCTGATCAAATTCCAGTACGACTGGGATTGGAAGGGAGCAGAGGAGGAGTTCACGGATGCAATCAGCAACAACTTTAACTACGCTCCTGCACATCATTTCTTTGCCGATTACCTGAAGGCAATGGGCAGGTTCGAGGAGGCGCTGGCGGAGATCGAGATGGCACGCGAGCTGGACCCTCTTTCGCTGGCGATCAATATCGGGGTGGGGCACGTTCTATACCTGTCCGGTCAGTATGACGAGGCAATTGAAGCGTACAAGAGAGCCATCGAACTGGACCCGGATTTTATGGCAACCCACATCTGGTTCGGGAGACCATACCTGGAAAAGGGAATGTTCATTGAGGCAATCGCAGAGCTTGAAACCGCGGTCCGGCTTTCCGGGGACAGCACGATTGCACTTGCTATGCTGGGGCACGGGCTCGCTTCCGCCGGCCGCGGGGAGGAAGCGATGCAGATCCTCGAGAAGCTGAAGGAGAAGTCCAGGAGCGAGTATGTTCCCTCCTACTGGATCGCTGTCATCTACAATGGCTTTCGGGATAAGGAACAAGTGATCACCTGGATGCAGAAGGCATTCGAGGAACGCTCAAGCTGGCTGGTCTGGTCTAATGTGGAGCCGAGATTCGCCTGGCTGAAGGATGACCCGGATTTTGTAGCGCTGATGCGCGCGATGGAGTTTCCCGTCAAAGGAATCTAGATATTTGTCACACGTTGAAATGAATAAGCTATTAAGACTGAATGAGCGAGAAACAAATGATGAAAAGACTTATCAGTGCAAAAGTGGCTGGAAATATACTTTTAGTTGCCATGGGGTTGCTCTTACCCTTTCACATTCTCGTGTTGTTGGGAGTAATCCCTGCGGATATCGTCTGGGGTGGAATGATCCAGGGCGCGCAGGCGAATCTCATAACACTGGAGACAATTGCCCTAGTCGTTACCCTGTTGTTCATGCTAATTATCGCTGCCAAGACAGGTTATGTGCAGGCTGGCAAATTATCAGTAGTAATTAATATCGGCGTGTGGTTTATCTTTGTCTTTTTACTCTTGAACACGCTTGGAAATCTTGCCTCTGGAGTATCCTTTGAAAATCTGGTGTTTGCTCCGATCACGATCATCCTGGCAATTTGTGCCTTCAGACTGGCCATCGAAAAGTAGGAGCGCCCATGACGAATGAAACTTTTTTGAAGAAACACCTTCGCCAAATAGAAGTGCTTGCAGAAGCCACAACGGTGAATGGGTGGCGAAAGCAGGTCATTGCGGGTCAACGTGGAGAAAAACGATTTGCCTTTCTAAGTGATGAAGGTACCTACATGCCCGGAGGAGAGGGAACCGCCCCAACGCCTCTCACCTATTTCGTCGCGGGGGTAGCGCTCTGACTGCTCTCCCAGGTGTCGCAGGTTGCGGCCAAAAGGAGATTAACCCTGCGCAATGAGAGCGTACGCGTGGTGGCGCACTTCGAAGAAGAAGGAGCAGTCCTTGCGGGAACGCAACAAGGCACTTGCAAGGGTTTTTCCATTGAGTTGTCCCTGGAAGGTGACGATAACGCTGAAGATATGGTCAAGCTGATCCGCATGGCTCATCGTATGTGCTTCACTGAGAGTGCCCTGACTCAAGCCATTGAGGTGAAGACAAGTCATCTGTTCAATGGAGAGCCAATCGATATCGGCATGGCTGAATCATAAGTGTCTGCTTGGGCAATTTAACGGTTTGTAGAGACACACAACTGAAAAGAGTGCAGACACTCGTGTCTGCACTCTTTTCAGTTCTCACTTTTACGATTCTTTTTCCCCACTCACTTTCATCCAGACTTTCTTCATATAGAGCGCGTCCTCTTCCATAATGGGGCTTTCGCAGAGGATGCGCCCCGCGCAACTGAACTCTTTCAACGCCTGAAACAGGAGATTTAGCTTCAGATCGGACTTGTCTATGGCGAGGTGATTCTTCTCGCCCTTCGGACCATACTCGATCCCTGAAAGGTGAATATGCAATCTTTTGAGTGCTTTCTTGCCGAGCGCCTTTTGATAGGTTTTCAGCAGGGCAGACCATTCTTCGTAGGTGTTCATCGTCCCATCGCCGGGGCGGGCATGCAGGTGCGCAAAATCCATACACGGCTCGACGCCTTCAATTGCTTTGCTCATCTCCAGCGTATCTTCGAACGAGCCGAGCATCGCCGATTTCCCCATCGTTTCGGGGCGCAGGGTGACCGGGTTGCCCGCCTTGCGCAGTTCATCGACACAACCCTGCAAGCGCGGGATGGCGATCTTCAACACTTCTTCCGGAGGATTCATAAAATAGGATCCGGGATGGAAGATAATATCGGTTGCCCCTGCAAGGTTGCCGTAGACCGCCGCGTCCATCAATCGCTTGCGCGATTTAGGCCACTCCTCAGCCAGCGCGTTCAGGTTGATAAAGTAGGGGGCATGCACGCTTAGCGACACCTTTTGCTCCGCAGCCTTCCCTTTGATGGCTGCGCATGTGACCTCGGTCACGCGCACCGATTGCACCCAGCCCAGTTCAAAGGCATTCAAACCGATGGACCTGCTGAACTCGATCGCGCCGACCGAACCGCCCGGTTTCTTAGGCGTGGCGAGCGGTGAACCAACCGTACCGAATTGAAAGGATAGTGCCATAGTGTCTCCAGTAATCAGTTGCCAGTAAACAAAAATAAGATACGCGCCCATAAGGGCGGACCAAGAATAAGCAAGCCAATCACGATGCCAGCCAGGGCGGCGACCAAAACCGCGCCTGCCCCCACATCCTTGCCGACTTTTGCCAGCGGGTGGTGCAGGGGGCTGGCGAGGTCCACAACAGCCTCGATGGCTGTGTTGATGAACTCAGCTGTGAACACCATCGCAATGGTCAGGACGATAACCGCCCAGTCCAGCGGCTTGAGTCCCAGCCACAGACCCATCGCTACAACAATGCTTGCAAAGACGATGTGGATCCAGGCGTTGTGCTGGGTTTTGAGTACATGCCACAGGCCTCGAAAGGCGTGCCCGAAAGCGGCGATGCGGGAGGTGATGAAGGTTTTGAGTGACATTTTTTTCTCACTGTTAAAATCCTTGCGAAGGTTGTTCAGTCTTCGCGGATTTGAATGTGACCGAGGCCAAGTCTATCGAGAATTTCGGCTTGCGCTTTCCACATGCGGGCTTTTTCTTCCGCCTGCGCGTGATCGTGCCCGAGCAAATGCAGGACGCCGTGGACGACCAGAAGTTGCACCTCCGCTTCGAGCGGATGCCCTGCAGCCTCAGCCTGCTCCCGGGCGCGAGGAACCGAGATAAGGATATCACCGATATAAGGCGTGCCCGTTTCCGGGTCTGTTTCAGAGGCGGGGAAGGAGAGCACATCGGTCGGGGCATCGATGCCCAGATAGTCCCGGTTTAATTCACGAAGTCGCGCGTCGTCCGTCAACACAATGGACAGTTCTTTCTCCCCTGCACCGGGTTCATGCTCAAGCGCAGACTGTGCGGCGCGCTTGAGCAGATCTTCGGGGAAGGGGAATTCGGATTCGATGTGGATCATCTCTTGTTCGGTATGGTGCTCACATCCTGTGTGGCAGGAGACTCTTTCGGATAGGCGATGCGCGGATGGTGTGAGCCGCGCAGGATGCTGACAAAAACATCGGTGATGATGCTCAGGTCGCGCAGGGTTAACTGCGTTTCATCCAGCTGTCCCTGTTTTTGCGCCACCTCAATCGTGGAACGGACGAGATTTCGAATCGCCTCTTCGTCCTCGGGGCGTTCTGCACGGGCGCGCGCTTCCGAGCCATCTGCCAGCATAAGCAAAGCGGTCTCGCGCGAACGCGGCTTGGGTCCCGGGTAACGGAACTGTTCCTTATCCACCTTCGATTCATCGCCGCCAGCAGCTTCCAATGCCTGGTTGTATTGATAGCGTGTGATCATTGTGCCATGGTGTTCGAGGATGAAATCGTCGATGCGGCGCGGCAGACGATGTTTGTGCGCCAGAGCGATTCCATCATGGACGTGAGAAATAATTGCATCGGCGGCGGCACTGGGCGCCAGATCATCATGTGTATTGATCTGGTCCGGCGGCTGGTTCTCCACAAAGAACATGGGGTTCAATGCCTTGCCCACATCGTGGAACAATGCGCCGACTCTCGTCAACAGGGCATCTGCACCGATTGCCTCCGCAGCCTGTTCGACGAGGTTTGCTACCTGCAAACTATGCTGGTAGGTCCCGGGCGCGTTCCGCAGGAAGAATTGCAGAAGCGGGAAATCAGGACGCGAGATCTCGATCAACTGCAGTGCCGTGGTCAAGCCCAGCGCCTGCGCCAGGAAATATTGTAATAACAAGGCGATGCTGGAGGATGCCAGCCCGCTGAAGATCGCCGCGCCGGTCAGTTGCAGCAACGCGACCGCGTCCATCTGCACGAACGGAAAGCGAAATGCCAGCAGCATGGCGATACCTGCAATGGCGGTTGCCATCCCCGCTCGAAAGAACGTCCACACCCGCCGCGCGGTTCCGAGCACCAGGACTCCGGTCAACGATGATAAAAGATAATAAGGCGTCAGGTCGAGCGCGTTTGGCAGGTTATAGGGGGCAAGGATAGCCAGCGCAATGGAGAAAACGATTCCCGTCTCGATGCCGAACAGCGTGGCGATCAATAATCCCATGGCAGCCAGTGGGAAGGCGTAGGGCAGAATCGTACGGTTCGGGATGGTGATACGCGCGCTGATAATAAAGAGCAGAAAGATCAGTGCAACGAGGATAAGGCTGCGCGCCTCGAACTGGAACGGCAAATGACGCCGTGAAAAATAGAGATGGACGAACGCCGCAACCATGAGCACCAGTGCGCCCGCCCCGGCGTAGTCCTGCCAGGGACTGGTTTCCTCGATCAACTCGAACTGCTGCAGCGCCTCGAACTCGACCGATGTGATGATCTGCCCGCGCAGGACGATGATCTCGCCTGCCTTGTATTCCTGGATGATCGGCTCCACCGACTCTCGCGCGGACTGCCGGGCGGCTTCTGTCAACTCCTCACTATACAGGCTGTTGGGTGCCACGAACGCGGTGACCAGTTCCGCCACGAGAGTCGCCTGTTCCTCAGTAAGGGCAAGACTGACCAGCGAGGGAACGATGCGCCGGGTGGCTTCCACTTCCTGGTCGCGGATCGTGCGGCGCATCACCTGCTCGAGCACACTCAACGTCTCCTGCTGAATCGCATCCCAGCGCACGGCGGGCAGTGACAGGATCCTTTCCACTGTCGCGGGTTTGAGCTGGATGTCAGTCAGGGAGTCGATATCGGCGAGCTTTTGTTCAGGGGTGGCATTCTCGTCATTACGGACGAGTGTAATGTATTCCAGGGTGGCGCGCAGACGTTCGATCTGCCCGCGGGCGATCGCCGGGCTGGGGGGCGCATACACGGGCGGCACCGCGCTCTCCGCCCTGAGACGCTCCTCTTCCGTCCGCACTTCACTGATGTAGTCGAGGGAGCGCGGCGCCTGGAAGTCGCTGGGAGAGACATCGCCCGGACTCAGCGGCACCGCAATCGGCAGCAGAATTTCCGGCAGGATCAACGCGCCGTAGGATAGGACACTCGCGACGATAAGAAGGACGATCTGAAACAGGCGGACGCGCGCCGGCACTTGACGACCGCGCGCAGAACTGTTCCCCATGCTATTCCCCAACGTTCAACCAGAGCAACGCGGCAACACCCAGAAACCCTTGTAATGAATCTCTGTGCCCCCGTACTCCTCTGGCGAAGACTTTTGAACTCATTGTTGCTTTTGCAAAAGTTCCCGCACGGTCGCGCTGACCCGGTCATTCGGCGCGCGTCCTGCCACTCTTGGCATGACGGTCTTCATAACCTTTCCCATGTCCGCCGGAGAACCCGCCTTTGTTTCCGCGATGGCACTTTGCACGAGAGCGTGCAGCTCCTCGGCAGGCATGGCTTCTGGCAGAAAGGCTTGCAACACATCGATCTCGGCTTCGTTGGCTTCCACCAGGTCTGCGCGGTTTGCCTTCTTTGCCTCCTCTAGTGACTCGCGGCGGTTCTTGACCTCCTTCTGGATGAGGCTGATGACCGCCGGGTCGTCGAGTTCTATTCGCTTGTCCACTTCCGCCTGCTTGACTGCCGCCAGCACCATGCGCACTGTGCGCTTGCGCACTTCATCCCCGCTCTTCATGGCGTCCTTCATGGATTCGTTCAATTGGGTTTTGATACTCATGGGGCGGATTATACTAGAGATAGGAGCGGGAAAATAAGATGTCCCGCTTACGGCGGGGACATCCGCGAAGAATTACTGTTTCCTGTCTGGAGTCCTATCGGGGCAGTTGCGAATTCCAAACCCACCCGTATCAACCCGGGGACTATTCTTTGGTCAGGGTGGGCGGTATTCTTCAGGCAAGCGGACGGGTCGAAGAGTTTTCAGCGCTACAAATACGCCGATCTGCATGGCGCGTGCCGCAATTTGGTTCGTCGCCTCGCTCTGGAACTCGGCGGCAAGCACCCACCTGGTCCGCCCGTGGTCCTCCAGCCACATACGTCCGGTGAGCGTATCGGGGAATCGCACCGGCGCCAGATAGTCAATCTCAGTATGCATCAGCGCGGGCGCGATCTCGCGTTGGAACGCATCGCCAATGGACAGTGCCTGCTCGGCAAACAGATTGCGCAGGTCCTCCAGCCAGCGAATGTAGCTGATGTTGCTCACGATGCCGGCA
>JAICQC010000587.1 GCA_025938055.1 Anaerolineales bacterium
AAGTTGGTCCTCCCAACAACGGGATCACGTATGGCAGTAACCGCGATAACAACAGAAGAGCAGAACCATTTCAAATCACCATGCCTCCGGATAAAATGATAGGCATCCTGCCATGGATGCTCTTGCAGCAGGAAAGCGCGATTCGAACGGCACACCCGATCCTTTCCTTTGGCGGCTTGGGTGTGGATAATGCACTGGCAACCCAGACTCTCTATGAGCCTTTGGCTCCCATCGGCGCGCTGGCAGAGCAGAATGGATGGGTGGTACTAATTAACGTGGATCACTCGGTGAACACAAGCATTCATTATGCCGAAAAACTGGCAGGCCGCAGGCAATTTATCCGCTGGGCATTGGTCGAGAACCGCGTGGTCGAATGCCCTGGCTACCCGGGTGACTCATCTGGTTTTCAAGCCATTGAAGAGTATATTGAGCCAGATACGCGCCGCGTGGAAATCGGCACGGGCTTTATTCAGGCCCTTCCCCTCAAGATGTTATTCAACGCAGTGAAGGAATTGATAGTAAGAGACCGGCTCGCCTTGCTTTGCGAGCGGGAGGATTGTGAGAGGTGTAATGCAGTGAGAAGTTATTGAAACGTGATTTCCTCAATCCTCCAGCTTTCCTGCCCCATCAGCTTCTTCAGCCTTTCTAACATTTCAGGACACACACGCGTCGTGTCATTGGGGAAATCGATCAGATGTCCCGAGCCATTCTCAAAGATCTGGAAACTAAACCGGTCGCGTCCGTGGAATGAGATAAGTGTTCCGAAAATCGTTTTGATTTTACGCTTATCCCAATCCTTGTCACCGGTAGACCGCAATGTCAGGGTGATCTGCTGGGGCCTATGATCCTTGTCCTTTTCTTCCTTTGCAAGCGGAACATATAGGGAAGGCGGCATTGAAAGGGTCTCGCTTGGAAGGGACGCAACAGGCTGGGCTGCCAGTGCTTCATGCACTGCTTCGATTTGTTCCCGTTTGTTATCATCTGATTCAGCTATATCTTCTTTTGCCTCATCCACTGCATCAGACACCAGGTCGCGTAGCGGCATGTTGGTTGAGACGCTTTGCGTATCTCGACCTACTGCTTCGGGGCGGGCGGCGATCTCCGCGTTTTCAAATGTGGGTTGCCATTGAGTATCCCAATCGTCGGGGAAGTTATCAGGCGGAGGTGGAAGATCATCCCATTCTGCTTTTGCAGTATATACGGCTGGGTGTTCTGCAATATTTTTGCCTGATGTTCGCACTGGTGGCGGAACGGTTGGTTTAGGAATAACATTCTTTTGCACATGAGTGGTCTGCCCGGGCTGCCTGGCAGTTGAAGCAAGGGGAACAGGTGCCGGTTTCGCGAGCGGCGGTTCATTCATTTCGGGTGCTTCATCCAGCGATTCAAGGATTTTGATCTCAGTCCGAATCGATTCCACCAGCACTTTGGGCGGTGTGCTGTTCAGATCCACCTTGCCCTCGACAATTACGATCTGACCAACTTTGAGCTGTTCGCGCAATTTCTCCCATGTACGCGGGAAGAGCACCAATTCGATGTTGCCCTGAATATCTTCGAGCGTGACGAAACCCATGGGCTTGTTGGTTTTGGTCATATAGGGGCGCACCGCTGTGATAAGACCTGCCACGCGCACTTTCTCTTCATGCTGCGCTTCACCGAGCTGACCCGAAAAGTAACTGACGATCTTGGCAAAGGTCGGCTGATACGGCGTAAGTGGATGGTCAGAAATATAAAGGCCGATTAACTCACGTTCCCAGTTCAACATCTCGCGTCTATCCACATTATTAACATCAGGAAGATTGATCTCATCCACAACGCCGGTCGCCGCGCCGAAGAGACTCATCTGTCCGGCCTCCACCGCGCGGAAATGATTGCTGCTGATGGATATGATACGGTCGAGCGAGGCAAGCAGCGCGGCGCGGTTTCCAAACGAATCCATGGCACCAACTTTGATGAGACATTCAATGGCGCGCTTACCAACGGCGCGCAAATCGACACGGCGGGCGAAGTCGTTGAGGTTTTTGAACACGCCGTTTTGATCACGCTCCTTAAGGATCAATTCAACCGCACCCTGACCGACGTTCTTGACT
>JAICQC010000242.1 GCA_025938055.1 Anaerolineales bacterium
ATCGATTGTAAAAAATTAACCAATTGGTAGAAGACGGGAATGTTGGGCGCGGTCTGGGTCAGTAACGTGCATCAGACGACGAAGCCGGAAATAATGGGTGGGAGTGTGCCCGGTAAATTCTTTGAAGTCTCGAATAAAATGAGATTGGTCATAGTAGCGGAATTGGTGTGCGACCAGCGTCCAATCGACGGGTTGGTTGGGGTTTGTAAGATCTAAGATGTCCGCAAACCGATAGAGACGTCCCAACTCTTTCGGCGTACAACCGACCATTTGCTTGAACTGTACAATGAGGTGCTTTTGACTCATCCCCATACTTGTACTGAGTTCCCGAATCGACAGCGCACCATGGTGTCGGGCGATCTCTGCAATGGCATACTGCACCGCATTGAATCCTTGAGGAGCTTCACACAGGCGAGCAAGGAGGAATTGTTCTAATAAAGCAAATCGTGCCTGAATGGTGGATGCCGCGTACAGTCTTTCACGGAGTTCTGCCGCGAATCCTCCCCAGAGGATATCCAGCGATACAACCTGATTTTGCAACTCAGAAAGCGGTAATCCCAGAAAAGGATAAGCTCCCCCAGGCTTGAAGCACACACCAATGTACTGCGTATCCGATGGCCAGTCAACGATATGAAACGTACTCCACAAACCGAGTACCCAGCTTTCGGTAAGTGTTGCAAAAGGCTTGGTGTGATCTGCGTCATAGACTTGGAAGCCACCGCCGAAATTGATTTTTAGGTCTGCGGTTGGTAGCGGTAGGATCTTTTCCCGAGTGTAGGGGCTAGAATCGTCTGGGCAATAGAAGCATTTGATATAGAAATTAAGTGGGAATGAAGGAGTATAAACAAGATAAGCCATAGGATATCCTTTTCTCGTCAGACATCCGCTGGATAGACTCCAAGATGAGCTGCGTCAACTCTTATATTCGCAAAATTTGCAAAGGAAATATCCCGAAAAGATAAGTTCAGTGCTCTGTGCGCGCGTTCGAACAATGCATGGTAACTCGTCCCAATGGCAGTCTCCCAATTCAAATTCAGCTGATCAGCCACAGCGCGTATTGCTTCAATTGTCTCCCCTTCGATTTCGACAAAGTTTCCATAGGGTAATTCATCGAGCATGACAGAGATGAAACCTTCCGAAGGTCTATCTTCCTTTTCTGCGTAGTGCGGCAAAAAACCTTCGGGAAGTTGCATGGCATACGTCATGCGATATTTTTCGTAATAGACCAGTTTTTCGTACCCAAGCGCTTCGAGGAAGCGCTTCGCCTTTTCAAAATCATCTACGCCAAATTCGATTTCTTCCCGGCTGAGAACTCCCTGCTCATTGGTGCTGGCACTCTTATAAGTGAATTTCGTGCTGGTATCACGCCGCAGACGGAGAACTCTGCCTTCCGCACGCAGAGGCGCGCCAGGCAGATCGAAGCGGATATTGGTTTCCAGCACTCGCTTCTGGGCCACGCGTGCACTCAACTTCTCCAGACGCGATTTGATCGGGTTCAGATCACGGACGTAGAACTTGGCTTCGGTCTCCTGCCCGCCAGCCATTACATGATGCTCAGCAATGTTTGTCTTTGCTCGACGGTTTCACCTGATTTAACGCGTATACGTCCCACCGTCCCATCGCGCGGTGCCTTGAGCTCATTCTGCATCTTCATCGATTCGAGGATCAGCAGCACCTGACCCTTTTGGATCTGCTGACCTTCCTCCACGGGAATCGTCACAACCAGACCAGGCATCGGCGCCCTGAGCAGGAATTCGCCGGTCTCCGCCACCCCGCCACCCGCCGCGCTGCGCAGTCTTTTTTCGCGTTCGTCCTCCACCGTCACGGGATAGAGGCGCCCGCGTATCAGCACCTGCCAATTTTCATCACCTTGTGCCACATACGACTCGTGCGACTTGCCGTCCACGATCAGTGAATAGACCGGCTGCCCACTGACAGACTCAAAATCCACCTCATACACCTTACCATCCACGCTAACGTGCTTTTCGTCGATGATCTCGACAAGGAATTGTTTATTGTCAACCGTCGTAATATATTTCATATATTTATCTCTATGCTTGCTTTCCTTGAACGCGGGTTTTACCTGTGCATCCTCTCCCAGCGACCCACCCATTTCCAGTTGCTGGTATCGCGTTCGTTGCGGTTGACAATGTTGGCGGAACGTTCGGTCTCGCGGTGCGCCACCAGTGTCGCAAGGATTGCTGCGGTCTCCGCATAGGCATCTTTGCCATCGCCTGCGTCATCCATGGAGAAGCGTTCCTCCACAAAACGTGTGTCGTACTGCCCACCCATAAAGCGATGTGAATCCATCATGGTCTGGTGGAACGGGATGTTCGTCCGCACACCGACGATGCGATATTCCTCGAGTGCGCGCCGCATACGCAGGATAGCCTGTGCGCGCGTCTCGCCCAATACGATTAGTTTGGCGATCATCGGGTCATAAAACGGGGTGATCTCAAAGCCAGGATAGACGCCTGTGTCTACACGCACGCCAGGACCCGTTGGAATGAGACTATGGGTAATGCGTCCCGTGGACGGCAGGAAGTTGTTATACGGATCCTCGGCGTTGATTCGGCACTCGATCGCGTGCCCATTGAACTTGATATCCGCCTGTTCGTAGCTCAGCGTCCGCCCCCGCGCCACCCGAATTTGTTCCTTGACGATATCCACGCCTGTGATCATCTCGGTGACCGGATGTTCCACTTGCAGGCGTGTGTTCATCTCGAGAAAATAAAAGTTCTTGTCCTTGTCAATTAAAAATTCGATCGTTCCTGCGTTGACATAGTCCACTGCCTTGGCAGCTTTCACCGCGACACCGCCCATGATCTCCCGCATTTCGTCGTCGAGCGCCGGTGAGAGCGCCTCCTCCAACAATTTCTGATGTCGCCGCTGCAGGGAGCATTCACGTTCCCCCAGGTGGATCACATTGCCATGTGTATCCGCCAGGATCTGGATTTCGATGTGCCGCGCCCCTTCGACCAGCTTTTCCAGATAGACATTCCCATCGCCAAACGCGGATTCCGCCTCGCGCCGCGCGGACTGCAGGAGGGTCGGCATTTCCTCCAGGTTTTTCACTTCCCGCATCCCTTTGCCACCGCCGCCCGCCGTCGCCTTGATGAGGAGTGGGAACCCGATCTGAGGAGCTGCCTTGAGCAGTTCCTCATCCGTTAAATTGCCCACATCTTCTGTGCCAGGCACGACCGGCACCCCTGCTTTGATCACTGTCGCGCGCGCCTCAGCTTTATCACCCATCGCGGCAATCGACGATGGTTTGGGTCCAATAAAGGCAATGCCTGTATCCGCGCACGCCTGAGCAAAATCATCCCGTTCCGCCAGAAATCCATAACCAGGGTGGACGGCATCTGCGCCGCACTTGCGCGCAATGTCGATGATCTTATCTGCACGCAAATACGATTCGCGGGAGGGAGCAGGTCCAAGCAAGTAGGCTTCATCCGCGTAACGGACGTGCAGCGCACGCCGGTCTGCTTCCGAATACACAGCGACAGTATCGATCCCCAGCTCGCGGCAGGCGCGGATGATGCGTACGGCGATCTCCCCACGGTTGGCAACCAAAACTTTTTTGAACATGAAACCTCCAGGAGTGCCAGGTTTCAGGTATCAGGTTCCACGTGACACAAACCTGATACTTGGCACCTGACACTTGACACCGTTTAGAGTGGAATATTTCCGTGCTTCTTCGCCGGGTTGGCATCGCGCTTGTTGCTCAGCATTTCGAGGGCATTGATCAGGCGGGGGCGCGTCTCTTTGGGCTCGACGACATCATCGATATAACCGCGTTCTGCCGCGACATACGGGCTGGCAAATTTCTCACGGTATTCGGCAACCAGTTCTGCTTTCTTCCTGACCGGGTCTTCTGCCTTCTCCAGCTCCTTGCGGAAGATAATGTTCACCGCGCCGTCGGGTCCCATGACCGCGATCTCCGCCGAGGGCCAGGCGAGGTTCAGGTCGCTGCGGATGTGCTTCGATGACATCACACAATAAGCGCCGCCATACGCCTTGCGCGTGATCACCGTCAGCTTGGGTACAGTCGCTTCGCAGTAGGCGTAGAGCAGTTTCGCACCCGAACGGATGATGCCGTGATGTTCCTGGTTGGTTCCCGGCAAAAAGCCCGGTACATCTTCGAATGTGATAATCGGTATATTGAACGAATCGCAGAAGCGCACAAAGCGCGCGCCTTTTTCACTGGCATCGATATCCAGAACACCTGCCAGAACCGCAGGCTGGTTCGCCACAATCCCCACCGAGTGTCCACCCAAACGCGCAAAGCCCACCACAATATTGGCTGCATAATTCTCATGGATCTCGAAGAACTGCCCGCCATCCACGATCATGCGGATCGCTTCCTTAATATCATACGGTTTGTTGGGGTCGTCGGGAATAATGGTATCCAGCCGCTCATCCATGCGGAGCGGATCATCCCCCAACATGAACGGTGGGTCCTCCATGTTGTTCTGTGGGAGGTACATCAGCAATTTGCGGATCAGATACAGCGTATCCGCCTCGCTGTCTGCCGCCACGTGGCAAACGCCAGATTTCTCCGAGTGCACGCTGGCGCCGCCAAGATCCTCGAACGAAACCTCTTCATGTGTGACTGCCTTCACCACATCGGGTCCGGTCACGAACATGTAGGAGGTATTGCGCGTCATAAAAATGAAATCGGTCAGCGCGGGCGAGTACACAGCGCCGCCTGCACATGGTCCCATGATGGCTGAAATCTGCGGGATTACGCCCGACGCCAGCGTATTGCGCAGAAAAATATCGGCATAGCCGCCCAGCGCAACAACACCTTCCTGGATGCGCGCGCCGCCCGAATCATTCAAACCGATCATCGGCGCGCCGTTCTTCATCGCCAGATCCATAACCTTGCAGATCTTCTCGGCATGAACTTCGCCCAGGCTGCCGCCAAAAACCGTGAAATCCTGTGAGAAGACGTATACCAGCCGCCCTTCAATCGTGCCCCAGCCTGTGACAACCGAATCACTCATGAATTTCTGTCCGTTCAGGTTGAAGTCATGGGTGCGGTGCTGGACGAAGGCATCCAGTTCACGGAACGACCCTTTGTCCAGCAGAAGGTCAATGCGCTCACGGGCGGTTAAACGTCCCTTCTTATGCTGGGCATCAATCCGTTCCTGGCCTCCGCCCAGGCGCGACCTGGCTTTATGCTCACGCAGAGTCTTAATATTCGTTTGGTTGCTCATGTTCCTCACTTCTGATGAAAAATTCTCGGGTCTTCCGGTTGAGTGCGCTAATGAACGTTACAATCAACAACAGGGTGGTAACGATCAATGCAAACGCGACGTTGGGCCTCGGTGATTCAAAGAATAACCTCTCGACCCAGTATTGGATCATCCATACAGACATGAATGCCGGAATCGCAAGCCGGATCCACAACCTTCCGCTGAATATCCCCCACAGGAGCACGATCCCTACAACGATCCAGCCTGCTCCCGTTATGGACAGATAAAGCGGGCTGAGGCGCGCCTCGAACTCCTCCAGCACATTCCACCAGCGCAGCGCGGCGAGCAGCCTGACTGCTCCCCACGCTGATAGGCTTAACACCAGCCATAGGAGCAGGGTTACACCAAAAGGTCGCTTTTGAGGCATGGATTCTCATTCCATAAAGGTAACAGGATTCGGACAGGCGCGCCGCGAGGCGTCAGTCCTCCTCCGGCGCGCGATAGTGCATGAGCTGTTTTCCGCCATAGGTGACATTGAGTGGTTCCATATACGCATTGAATTGACCTTTATAAGGCTGTTGATCCAGGATGACAGGGTTGGCGAGCACATAGTCCAGACCGATGTTTTGAAGATACTCGCCACCCGTCCGGGTCTGCAGCGCCTGGAAATAATCGTAACTATTGATGAGTCCGTCCATGTTGATGATCGTGCGGTCATGAATGAAGTAACCGACGTTGCCGCCGCCCGTCAAGCCGATGATGCTGCCCGGTTCGGTATGTTCTTCGAGGAGTGGGACGATATCCATGTACGCGGTATCTCGCTCCCAGTGGCCGTAAGGCATCGAAGCCTGGATCATTCTCCAGTACGCGCTGCCCATATTGATGCCTACATAGGCGGCAACCAGCCAGGCAAAAATATGGCTGTACGGAATCCTTCGAATCAAAGTGTAAAGCAAACCACCCACCAGGCTGAGAGTCAGCACAATGATCACGAGCTGGCTAACCCAGTACCATTCCTTATGCGCGGCATATTTCAGGGCGTTGTAATACAGGACCTGCAGCCAGGCACCGCTCAGGAGCGGGAGGATGCTGAGTTGCACAACCGCAGTCTTTCCCTTTTGTCTACCCACAAGCAGAATGAGATAAAAGAGAATAGCAGCCAGCGTCAGAAGGATCAAATAGCGCCAGGTATCTTCGATCCGCAATATGCGGTACATGTTTTCAGCCCAGCTTCCAAGGATATTGGAGATCGGGCTCCAGGCATTTTCTTCGCTAATGTAGCTCAAACCAAAGAAGGACAGAAGATCACGGGAGGCGCCACCATAGGCATGGCCTGGAAGGGAAGCCCACCATTGTTTGATCTGCCCGCTGACAGGCGAGGATGTCCCAAACACCAGTTTGCTCCAGAGCATGTAAACGCCCAAGGCGCCGACGACAATGCCATAATAGAGTGCCCCATCGCTGATCCATTTTTTCCAGTGCGTGCGAAGATAAGAAAACGGCGTTTCATTTAGGGCGGGGGCAGAGCCTCTCTGCAACCCAAGGAACATCAATCGGCTGATGCCAAAAAACAGCAGTGTAAGACCGAGATCAATGAGGATTATGATTCTTGAGAAAGAACCCTCCACCAGCCCAGGTCGTTGAATCACGAGCACAAGAACGCCGGTGATCGCGGAACCCGTCAGAGCAAATATGACGAGCCTCTTGAGCAGTTCACCCAACCTTGCCATCCCCGAAGGTTGATAGAGACCAAACAAGAACGCACAGGGGATTTTGACCGCCAGCGCTATGATCGCCATCGTTAAGGCGATCTCAACAGACTCATAATATCCGGTGAGACCAATTCGTATCATGAACGCGAGTATGGTCAGGATAAGAATCGAGGCAATATCGAGCGGCAGAAAAAAGCGCAGGCGGTGACCGCGAAAAACAATCCAGAGTCCCACCATGCCCGCCAGGAACACCAAATCCAGCCGGCTCAACATGGTCAGCACCGCGATCACTGCCAGAACGATGATTTGCCTTTTGGAG
>JAICQC010000135.1 GCA_025938055.1 Anaerolineales bacterium
ACCAGCAAATGAAAGCCGACGAAAAAACGAAGAACATTCCAGTGATCGTTGTGACAGCCAAGGCCCAGAGCATCGACAAGGTGCTCGGCCTACACATTGCCAAGGTGGATGACTACATCACCAAACCGTTCAGCCCGCAGGACTTGATGAACAGCATCGAGAAGGTTCTCAGCTCCAAAGCATAAACGAGGCGACTTGAGATCGCCTCGTTTTTGAATTCCCTTATGCCAAAATTCATCCTCGTCGAAAACAAGACCAGACCGATCAGGGAGGCGCCGCAGATCAAGTACTGCGATACATTTCTCACCCAATTGCGCGGATTCACCTTCCGCCCGCGCCTCGCACCCAACGAAGGTTTGCTCCTGGTGGGAAAGCGCAATTCCCGTCTCGACTCTTCCATCCACATGCTGTTTGTGTCGTTCGACCTGTCTGTGATCTGGATCAATTCAGAGATGCAGGTGGTGGATAAGGTGCTGGCAAAGTCATGGCGGCCCGCCTATTTCTCGAAGCGACCGGCAAAATATGTACTCGAGATCCATCCCGACCGCTGGAGAGATTTTGAAATTGGAGATGAAGTAGAATTTAAGGATGATTAGGCGCGTTTTTTTAATCCTGCTATTTATTATCATTTTGAGTTCTTCCACCCAGCCTGCGTTCGCACAGACGGGTGGACCGGTGTACATCGTTCAATCGGGTGATACTCTGTCGTTCATTGCGTCGCGCTTTAATGTATCGATCAATGACCTGGTCGCGGCGAACCCATCCCTCGACCCGAACCTCTTGGCTGAAGGTCAAAGAATCATTATTCCCGGTCTGGAGGGCGTAACCGGCGTTCTGGAAACGGAGATCATTTCCTTTGGCGATTCCCTGCGGAGCTTGAGCCGGCGCACGCAGGTATCGGATGAGCAATTGAAGCAGTTGAATCGGCTGGTGAGTCCCACAGAACTCTATGTGGGCGTCAGTGTGATTGTCCCCACGCAGGAAGAGCAGGAGCTGCTCACCACGCGCATGACTGCGTCTCCAGGCGAATCTCTGCTCGAGCTGGCGGTCAAGCAGGGAAGCGATCCATGGACGCTCGCCTCAGTCAACAAGCTGCGCGGCACATGGGACACGTTGCCAGGGGATGTTCTTTACTCTCCCATAGGAAATGGCGTAAGCAATGCCACCGGACTACCATCCGCTTTTTTGAGCGCAAGCATTGAGCCCTTGCCTGTGGAGCAGGGCGGCACGGAAGTAATCCGCGCCCAAGTCCCGGAAGGTGTCACCTTGTCGGGAATGCTGGTGGATCAGCCGCTTCACTTTTTTCAGGACAATATTGGACAAGTCGCCCTGCAGGGCATCCACGCGCTTCTGGAGCCAGGCGCATATCCGTTGCTGCTCGAAGCGACACTCCCGGACGGGAGCAGGCAAGCCTATGAGCAGATGGTCCTGGTGACGTCCGGGAATTATGGCAGTGAAGAGCTCTTCGTTCCATCCGAAACGATTGACCCGGCGGTAAGTGAGCCGGAAAATCAAACCATCACTTCGATTATCAGTCCGGCCAACCCCACCCAATATTGGAACGGGGTCTTTTCGGCACCGGCTGTCTACCCGGATGAATTCACATCCCTTTATGGGCGGCGGCGCATCTATCACGGACTCGGTACCGACCTGGTGATCGAGGGCTTTCATACCGGGCTGGATTTTGCCGGTGGGGAAGGTCTGCAAATTTATGCACCCGCACCGGGAGAGGTAGTATTCGCTGCGCCGTTAACCGTCCGGGGGAACGCGACGATCATCGATCATGGCTGGGGTGTGTACAGCGGATTCTGGCATCAGTCAGAGATCCGTGTCAATGTAGGGCAGATGGTGGAAACAGGTCAGGTGATCGGACTGGTGGGCGGTACGGGCCGGGTGACAGGCGCACACCTGCACTGGGAGGTCTGGGTAAACGGCATCCAGGTGAACCCGCTCGACTGGCTGAGCCAGGCATATCCATAGTGGAAGCGGTCCATCACTTCACGGCGAATCGACCCATTTTCCGCATGAATCGTTGCACTCCATCTCTGTTTATGCTACACTCAAAATAATCCGGAGGTGCCTGTGTCCACTGCGTCCATCGTCAATTTCCTCAAGCAAAGCGATATCTTTTATCAATTCACACCAACGCAACTGGAACTGGTGGCAAATATTTGCCAGGAAGCAAATTTTCAAAAGGATGATCTCATCTTTCGTGAAAACAGCGGGAGCAAGGAGCTGTATATTATTGTGCAGGGTGAGGTGGATATTTTTGTAAACCCATCGCTTGTCGGTTCATTCGATACGGGAGGTGAAAACACGATCATCGCCACACTGCGCCGGGGGCAGAATTTCGGCGAGGTGGCTTTGGTGGATGAGGGCTTGCGGTCTGCCTCTGCCTGCGCCTCGCAAAAGGATACACGCCTTCTGATCATCCCGCGTGATAAGCTGATCATGCTCTGTGATACCTATCCCCAACTTGGCTATCGCTTGATGTATAATCTGGCGGCAGACCTGGCGATGAAGATCCGCAATACAGACCTGCGCATTCGAGAACAGCTGTTGTACAAGCCCCAGGATAAGAAATAAGATTGCACAAATTTTGCACTTGACCGACCACAAAATTTCACGTAGTATTGCACCTTGATAACGAAACAGCAAAATTTGTGGTTTAGCCTTATATGTGCCATTTTGGAGCCGTGAGAAACTCATACATGTGAGCAGGGTTTTCTCCGGCTTTTTGCTAAATGGACCATCAACGAATCTAGCCAAAGGAGGTGATGCTGACTTTTCCAGCCTCGTCGGCTCACAACGTCAAACCCGCCAGAAGGCGGGGAAGTTCCGTAATTCCCAAAACTATTTGGAGGAGGAAGAATGTTTAAGCGCTCGTACGCCCTGCTCGCAATGCTGGTCATCACCGGCATTGTTCTCGCAGCTTGTGCACCCGCGGCTCCCGCGTTTGAATGCGCAGATGCCTTGGGCTGTGTTGATGTCGCTCCCGGAGAGCCGATCCATATTGCATATGCCCTGGTGATCTCGGGTGCCGATGAGACCCTCGGCATCGACTCTCGAAATGGCCTTGAAGTTGCCGTTGACCAGAAGGGTCAACTCTTGGGCCACGATATCTCGTTAACCGGTGAAGACGATGGTTGTTCCGCAGAAGGCGGGCAGGCGGCTGGCACCAAGCTCGCAGCCGATCCAACCATTATCGCAGTGTTCGCCACATCTTGTTCCAGCGCAGCCCGCGTGGCTGTTCCGCTGCTCTCGCAGGCTGGTTTTGTGATCGTTTCACCTTCGAATACCGCTCCCGACCTGACCGAGGCTGGTAACGAGAACCAGCATCCTGGTTATCTGCGCACCGCCCACAACGATGAAGTTCAAGGCGCGGCTGCGGCGCAGTTTGCCTTCGAAGAACTGGGCTTCACGACGGCTGCCACCATTCACGATGGCTCTCTGTATGCTGAGAAACTTCAGGAAGTGTTTGCAACGACCTTCCAGGAACTCGGCGGCACGATCAGCGCACAGGAAGCCGTTGACCCGAACGGCACCGACTTCCGCGGCGCGCTCACCAGCATTGCTGCCACCGATCCGCAATTCATCTATATGCCGATCTTCGTCAATGCAGGCAGCCTGATCACCCGCCAGGCGAAGGAGGTCCCCGGACTCGAAGAAGTTCGCCTGATGGGCGCCGATGGCATGTTCTCACCCGACGTTGTTGAGGGTGCGGGCGATGCTGTTGAGGGACTCTATCTCTCCAGCCCAGACCTTGCCGCTTTCGGTGAGGACTACCAGACTACATTCCTGCCCAAGTACCAGGAAATGTTCGGCACCGAGCCGATCAGCATTTTCCATGCCCATGCCTATGATGCAGCCAACATGGTCTTCGCCGCGATCGAAGAGGTGGCAGTGCAGGATGAAGACGGCACCCTGCACATTCCGCGCCAGGCATTGCGTGACGCATTGTACGCGACCTCAGGTTTCCAGGGTCTGACCGGCAGCCTGACTTGTACACCGACCGGCGACTGCGCCGACCCGAAGATCGCGGTGTACGAATCACACGCTGGAGAGTACCCGCCCGAGCGTATCTGGCCGTAACGCTCAACAGAGTATGTAAACCTGCTTCAATCCTTGAGGGGCGAGACGCTTCGCGCTCGCCCCTCAAGTTAAACTATCACGCCGAATTTATTCTATTAAATATTTATTCCGGAATTATTTGAAATCGTAAATGCGGTCTTTTCAAGAAAACATCTTCGCACGGGCAAAGGAGTTGAAATATGCTTCGTAACTGGACACAACGAATTACATGGACGGATATTCTTGTTTGGGCCGTTGGCGTACTCATCCTGATCGGTGTCATCTGGGGGTCGATCGTCACGCTCAACACAGGGAAATATGCTCCTTCCACCTGGATCGACCTGACCATCACCGGTCTTGCCCTCGGAGGCATTTATGCGTTGATCGCTCTGGGGTACACACTGGTCTATGGGATCCTGCGGATGATCAATTTTGCCCACAGCGAAGTCTTTATGAGCGGACCCTTCACCGCCACCTTCGCTGCTCAGGCGCTGGTCGCCGTGGGGTGGTGGAACACCTATCCGGTGATCAGCCTGTTGATCGTCACGCTAGTCTCCGCAGCAGTTTCCGCCTCCATTGCCATTCTGCTCGAGCGCGTCGCCTACCGCCGGCTGCGCGGCGCACCTCGCCTGGTTCCTCTCATCACGGCGATCGGGGCTTCCTTTTTCCTGCAATATACATTTCGAGGTCTATATGGCTCGGGGTTGAGGTCATTTCCCGACATGGAAATCTTTGGCGGATTCTGGTTGATCGGCAGTATCCGCATTTTCAAAACGCAAGCCGCCGCCATCATCGGCGCTATCATTATGATGCTGATCCTGTATACGATTGTGCAGCGGACGAAGATCGGCAAAGCCATGCGCTCTGTCTCAGAAGATAAGGAAGTAGCTGCCCTGATGGGCATCAATGTGGACCGGGTCATTGCAACCACGTTTGCGTTGGGCGGGCTATCGGCGGGAATCGCGGGTATCTTGTATTTGCTCCTGTTTCCTGTCGCGCACTTTTTTATGGGATTTTTCCCCGGGCTTAAAGCATTCACGGCAGCCGTGCTGGGCGGAATTGGGAACGTACCCGGGGCGTTCCTGGGCGCCATGGTGCTCGGGCTGCTTGAGTCGGTGGGGCCGAGCCTGTTCCTGGATGGGCTGGGAATCCCTGCCCCCAACCAGTTGAAAGACGCAATCGCCTTTACCATTCTGGTCTTCATCCTGATCTTCCGCCCCTCGGGCATCCTGGGTGAGCGCCTGTCGCAGGCGAAGGCTTAAGGAGGCGAGAGTATGGAAACCAAACCATCGATCTGGGTGCAGGCTGTAAAGATGGGCCTGCTGGGGGGCGCAGTGGCATTGCTGATGTCTCTGGTCGGCATGGTCGCGGCGTTTAGTGGGCGGTATATTATTACTGGAATCTTCACGATGGGTCAGGTCCTATTCCTGGCACCCGCCCTGGTCGCTGCATATGTAACTCAGCAGCGGGATCCGGAGCAACCACCTCGCACGTTATTCCTCGCCGGCATGCTTTCCGGTTTCACGGCGAGCGCCGTGCTTGCCGCGCTGCTTCTCATCGGAAGCGTTGTCAACCTGCGGGCAATGTTCATCAACGCCTCGCCTGCTCTGTATGGCATTCTTTCCTTTGGGAAGGGAGTGGGAGTCGGCGCACTTCTCCTGTTGGGAATGGGTCTGGTGCTGGGGGCCGTGGCGGCTGGCGTGCTGAGGATGCCCGACCGAGCGCGAGGTGCGCTGATGCAGGCGAGCCTCTGGGTGCTGATGGTCGGCTTGCTGCGCGATTTGATCGTAACCGTCTCTTTTCAATGGGGACCATTGTCGGGCTTCGTCAGGCAGCTCTTTGCTGTGAGCGGGTTGACGATCGTCGGGGCGATCATTGTGTTCTTGCTGGTCGGTGGTACCAGCTACTGGCGGCTGGCGAGTACGAGAAGAAATGCAACACAGGTTTTCAATCAGCAGAAGCGAAGCGTTCGTTCGGTCACGCTGGTCGTTCTTGGAATCGTTCTACTCCTGTTACCCTGGATCCTGGGGATCTTCTTCAGTGAAATCCTTGACAATGTGAGCATGTATATCCTCATGGGTCTGGGACTCAACATCGTGGTGGGTTTTGCCGGCCTTCTGGATCTGGGCTATGTGGCGTTCTTTGCCATTGGCGCCTACACGATGGGCATACTGACCTCACCCGAACTTGGCATCGCCACTCTCACCTGGTGGCAGGCGCTTCCATTTGCATTATTGGCTTCCTTTCTGGCCGGTTTTGTCCTGGGCTTGCCAGTCCTCAAGATGCGCGGTGACTACCTAGCTATTGTGACGCTGGGCTTCGGTGAAATCGTGCGTCTGCTGGTTCTCTCCGATTGGCTGCGCCCCTGGCTGGGAGGCACCCAGGGGATCCAGCGAATTGCCCAGCCGCGCATAGGTGACTTTGTCCTGAATACACAGCAGGAACTCTATTATCTTTTCCTCCTGGGGCTCGCCGTGGTAGCTTTTATCGCCTGGCGGCTGAAGGATTCCCGCATCGGGCGCGCCTGGATGGCGCTCCGCGAAGATGAAGACGTTGCCATGGCAATGGGGATCAACCATGTAGCCACCAAGCTGCTGGCCTTCGCCACGGGCGCAGTCTTCTCGGGTCTGGCTGGAGCGATCTTCGCCGCAAAGCTGACATCGGTCTATCCACACAGTATGAACTTCCTGGTGTCCATCAATGTGCTCAGCCTGATCATTATCGGCGGGATGGGCTCGATCCCTGGAGTCTTCGTTGGCGCACTGGTTTTGATCGCCGCACCAGACCTGTTGCGCGAGTTCGCCGAGTTTCGGTATCTGGTCTACGGCGCATTGCTGGTGGTCATGATGCTCACACGACCAGAGGGCTTGCTGCCTGAAAAACGCCGTCAACTCGAACTCCATGAAGAAGTCCCCCCCGCGGCGGTTGCCGCAGACTAGGAGGAAAATATGACATTGCTGATTTCAAAAAACGTGACCAAGCGCTTCGGCGGACTCATAGCTCTGAACAAAATCAATATTGAGGTCAAGGAAAATGCCATTCAGAGTATCATCGGTCCGAATGGCGCTGGAAAGACCACCTTCTTCAACTGTGTGACTGGGTTTTACACGCCCGAGGAGGGAGATATTCTTCTGGGAGACCACAATATTACAGGACTTTCACCTGACCGGGTCACTCAGCTCGGAATCTCACGGACATACCAGAACATACGCCTGTTCAAGAACATGACCGCGGTGGAAAACATCCTGGTGGGCATGCACCCGCACATGAAAGCAGGTCTGATCGGCGGCATCCTCCGGGGACCCAGCACTCGCAAGGAGGAAGAAGAAGCCCTGCAGGAAGCGCGGCGCATCCTGCACTTCATCGGGTTGAAGGGCCGCGGCGACATGATGGCAAAGAACCTGCCGTATGGCGAACAGCGCCGGCTGGAGATCGCCCGCGCGCTCGCCAGCAAGCCCAAGATCCTACTGCTGGATGAACCAACCGCCGGGATGAATCCCAGCGAGACACATGAGATGATGAATTTTATCCGTCACCTGCGCGATGAATTAGGCGTTACCATCTTGCTCATCGAGCACCAGATGCGTGTGGTGATGGGCATCTCGGAACTGATCAGCGTTCTGGACTTTGGCGAGAAGATCGCCGAAGGCACACCCATCGAGATCCAGAACAATCCGCACGTCATCGAAGCCTATCTGGGACGCGGCGCCGCCAGCGGACTCGTTCAGGCTGCTGCCTAACCGGAGAATTCATCATGCCTCTACTCGAAGTTGAAAACATCCATACCTACTACGACAACATCCAGGCGCTCAGAGGAGTCTCTCTCACCGTGGATAAAGGGGAGATCGTCACCCTGATCGGCGGGAATGGTGCGGGGAAGACAACCACCCTGCGGACGATCTGCGGATTGCTCAGACCCCGCGAAGGTCACGTGAAGTTGGAAGGTGAAGACCTGGGAAAGTATAAGGCGCACGATATTGTCTACAAGGGCGTTGCCATGGTGCCCGAGGGACGCGGAATTTTCGCCCGTTTGACTGTGACCGAAAACCTTGAAATGGGCGCCTTCAGCCTGAAGAGCAAGGAAGAGCTCAAGCGGAACATGGAACGGGTCTTCAGTCTCTTTCCTCGCCTGAAAGAACGCCGCGCACAGATCGCAGGGACCATGTCCGGCGGCGAACAGCAGATGCTGGCGACAGGTCGCGCCCTCATGGCGAGTCCCAATGTCCTGCTCATGGACGAACCCTCGATGGGTCTGGCGCCTGTCCTGGTGGAGCTTATCTTTGACATTATCGAGCAGATCAATAAGGAAGGCGTCACCATTCTATTGGTGGAACAAAACGCCCTCATGGCGCTGGCGATCGCGCACCGGGGCTATGTCCTCCAGACGGGCGAGATTGTTTTAAAAGACTCGGCTGAGAATCTCAAGCAGAACCCCACGGTCCAGAAGGCATATCTGGGAATGGAATAGGAGTTGCAGCACAACTTGCAGCGCAGAGGAGCGAATCGTCCTCTGCGTTTTTGTTATAAAATACAACGTATGAGAAAACAAACCTTAATCTTAATTCTCAGCATCCTTTCCATTTGGATTGCGGCTTGCGCGCCGAATCAGGCAAGCCCGGCACCGGACGCCAAGACGCCGGTCTCATCCAGCTCGCAGCCCGCCGGCACGCCCACCGACATCTGGAACGCGCTGTTTGAGCGCACTCCAGTTCCGTGGACCACACCCCTGCCTCCGCTGGAACCGACGGTCCTCGACGCCACGTACGTCAAGGTCAACCCGCGCCTGGAAACGCCATTTCCCTGTAAACGCTGTCCGGACTACGCCCTCAACGGCGGTCTGTGGAAGTTCAGCCTCGACAAGGGTATCTTCAGGATCTATTACACGGTCAACGGCTGGCGCAGCATTGGTTCATACGCCGTTTCGGAAGACAAGATCTACTTCTTCAATGATCCCTACTGCAACTGGGATACCGGCGTATACACCTGGGCCCTGGAGGAGGGAGTCCTGGTCCTTAGCGAGGTGGATGATCCCTGCTCACAGGGACTGCGAGCCGCGAACCTGATCGATCAGCCCTGGTTTTCCTGCCGGCCTCCCAACGCCGAGGCAGCCATCACTGACCACTGGCAGAAGCCCGAAGGTTGTGATCCAAATGGATAACAGGCGAGTCTAACATGCTGATACTAACTGCTGATGATGTCCGCCGGGCGCTGCCAATGAAGGAAGCCATTCAGGCGATGAAGGATGCATACGCCTCGCTCTCCGGCGGGACAGCGGTTGTGCCGCTCCGGACGCGCCTCCCCATTCCCAATAGTGAATCGTTGAGTCTCTTTATGCCTGCTTATGTCTATTCCATGGACGGTCAGGCGTTGGCAATCAAAGTTGTTTCCCTCTTCCCGACCAACCCTGCGCGGGGACTCGCCTACATCCAGGCTGCGGTGCTGGTCTTTGATCCAGAGACGGGTCGCGCGATCGCACTGCTTGAGGGCAGTTCGCTCACCGCCATTCGTACTGGCGCGGCAGGCGGCGCGGCGATTGACCTGCTCGCGCGTCCAGAAAGTAAGATCGTTGCCGTCTTTGGCGCCGGTGCGCAGGGACGTACTCAACTGGAAGCCGCCTGCACGGCCCGGAACATCGAGACGGCATTCATTTTTGATCCCAACCCTGCCAAAGCAGAAGCCTTCGCGGAAGAGATGAAGGGCAAAGCAGGAATTCCCCAAGATATTCAAGTTGCCTGGAATCCCCAGGAAGCCATCCAGAACTCGGACATTATTTGTACCGCCACCACATCGACAACCCCTGTCTTCGACGACGAAAATCTCAAGCTTGGCACGCACATCTCCGCGGTGGGCTCGTATACGCCAGACATGCAGGAAGTTCCCGCCGAGACATTACAGCGTGCAAAGATCTTCGTTGACTCTCGTTCAGCGTCGCTGGAGGAGGCGGGTGACCTGATCCAGCCCATCCGCGCGGGATTGTTCGATGAATCACATATTGCGGGTGAATTGGGCGAAGTGGTATTAGGAAAAATAACGGGCAGGCAAGCTCAGGATGAGATCACGTACTTCAAATCCGTCGGCATTGCTGTTCAGGATGCAATGGCAGCCCAGGTCGCGTTGAACAACGCCCGCAAACTAAATATCGGCACGGAAGTGGATTTTTAGCTTTGGAGTCCGACAGCTTGCTGTCGAAAAGTAGGAGCAAGCTCCTGCACTCCAAAGGAGGCGAAATGTACCTGCCAAACACAGCAGACATTGTCATCATCGGCGGGGGCGTGATGGGCGCGAGTGCAGCCTATCACCTCGCAAAATGTGGGATGAAGAATATCGTGCTCCTCGAAAGAGAGGAATTTTTCGGCACGGGGGCAACAGGGCGCTGCGCAGGGG
>JAICQC010000274.1 GCA_025938055.1 Anaerolineales bacterium
CAGGCGATGACCCTCCACTGATCCGCGCTGATTGCTGAGTCGATTGCAGGCAGGCAGGTCTCACGGCGGTAAACGGCATGGAGCGGCTCGTAGCCTTCCTCCGACCTTGCGATGACGACATCCGCTTCTTCGTCAAGGAGCAGCCGTGTCGCTGCCTCAAGGAGGGAGGCGCTGGCAAAAGGCATGTCACATGCTACGACCGCGACGGTGGGGTGTTTCGCAGAAGCGATCGCCGTGTAGAGTCCGCCCAGGGCGCCGCGGCCCGGCTTGAGGTCAGGGTGGAGCGGCAAATTCAGGAACAGGTAATCCGCGGGGCGATTCGTCGTCACGATCACTTCATCGGCGATGGGAGTCAGTCGTTCGACTACACGCTGAATGAGCGGACGCCCGAGAAAGGACTTGAGCGCTTTATCCTGTCCCATACGTGAGGACTCGCCGCCAGCCTGGATGCAAACAGTAAGCATTTGGAGTATTATAAGGGATGATGGTTTACGGAAAGCAGAAGGTTAGAATGGCTACAACAATAGGTGAATACCTGGATCAATTAACGGTGACGGGGGAGTTATACAGGAAACTTTCAGACGATACGATTGAATGTTATGCGTGCGGGCATCGCTGCAAGATCCGCGAGGGGAGGCGAGGTATCTGCCAGGTGCGGTTCAACGAGGGAGGAGAGTTGCGCGTGCCATGGGGATACATCGCGGCGCTGCAAAGCGACCCGGTGGAGAAGAAGCCCTTCTTCCACGTGATGCCCGGCACCAACGCCCTGACGTTCGGGATGCTCGGCTGCGACTTCCACTGCGGATACTGTCAAAACTGGCTCACGTCGCAGGCGATGCGGGACCCGTCTTCGGATATGTCGATCAATTACATCCGTAAGATTTCTCCGCCAGAGATGGTGCAACTCGCACACCAGACAAATGCTTCTGTAGTAGTTTCGTCCTACAATGAGCCTCTCATCACCAGTGAATGGGCGGTGGAGATCTTTAAGGAAGCAAAAGCTGCGGGCTTGATGTGTGCCTACGTTTCCAATGGCAACAACACGCCGGAAGTGATGGAGTATATCCGTCCGTATATTTCCGCCTATAAAGTGGACCTGAAGTGTATGCAGGATAAGAACTACCGCAAGCTGGGCGGCGTGCTGCAAAACACACTGGATGGGATCAAGCGCGCCCACGAGATGGGTTTGTGGGTGGAGATCGTCACCCTGACCATCCCCGGCTTCAACGATGCGAACGAGGAGTTATGGGACGCGGCGCGCTTCATCGCCGGAGTCTCGAAGGATATCCCCTGGCATGTGACAGCCTTTCACAAGGACTACAAGATGACCGATCCTGATAACACCGACGCCAAAACGCTTCTGCGAGCGGCGGAGATCGGGCACGAAGCCGGGCTGCGCTTTGTGTACGCGGGCAACCTGCCGGGTCAGGTTGGGGAGTATGAAGATACGTTCTGTCCGCATTGCAATCACAGACTGATCCGGCGCAGCGGGTATGTTATCCTTGAGTATCACATTACCGGTGACGGGACATGCCCGCAGTGCAAGAGCAGGATTCCCGGACTGTGGCCCAAAGACCCCTCTCAGGTAGTGTTAAATGGATTGGGTATACCCCTACCCGTTCACTAGCGCACCTTGCAGGGTTAGGCGTAGAATGGTTCTTAATGCTGACAACAAAAATAAGAAATGAATCACCTTTGCGCTCTGTAAATTTCTTTTTGCTGTATAATCTGCTCACTCACTTCGGAAGGAGGTGCCGCGTCACAGATTATTCCGATTCCCTGATCCTGCATAATTAAATTCAAACCAAAATTCTCTCAGGAGGAGAAACGTGAAACGCAACCTATATATTTTGTTGTCGCTTCTGGTGATCGCCAGTGTGCTTACGGCATGCGGCGGCGCACCTGCTACTGCGACAGAAGCGCCACCTGTGGTGACAGAACCACCGGCCACCGAAGCGCCCGCAACAGAAGCCCCGGCGACCGAGGCACCTGCCACCGAAGCCCCTTCTACCTATGAAGGCTTGCTGGTGGAAGCCCCCGATTGTGAATATGGTGGTGAGATCCAGTCCATCGAAGCGGTGGATGAGTTCACTGTCAAGTTCAACTTGTGCGTGCCTGACCCCGCCTTCCCCTCAAAGATCGCATTTTCATCCTTTGCCATTCAGCCCCAGGAGCACCTGGAAGCGACTGAAGGCAGACCACTTGAAAACCCCATTGGCACTGGTCCATACATGGTCGAGTCCTGGGAACGCGGTAATCAGCTGGTCTTCACCCGCTTTGACGATTACTGGGGTGAGCCTGCCCTGAACCAGACACTTGTGTTCCGCTGGAGCACCGAATCAGCCCAGCGCCTGCTCGAGCTCCAGTCTGGCACGGTGGATGCAATCGACAATCCCGGTCCTGATGATTTCGAGACGATCGAAGGCGATGCGAACCTCCAGCTGGTCCCGCGTGAAGCCTTGAGCATTTTCTACATTGGCTTCAACAACAACCCAACGGCAGAAGGCTTCGATAACAGCACAAATCCGCTTGCGAATGAACAGGTTCGCCAGGCGATTGCCATGGGCATCGACCGCGCCCGCATCGTGGACAACTTCTATCCGCCCGGTTCGTCTGTGGCCTCTCACTTTACACCATGTTCCATCCCGAACGGTTGTGTTGGTGAAGAGTGGTACGAATTCGATGTGGAAGCTGCCCAGGCGTTGCTCGCCGAAGCCGGCTATCCCGATGGTTTTGAAACAGTCATTAACTACCGTGACGTCGTCCGCGGCTATCTCCCCGACCCGAACGTTGTGGCTCAGGACATTCAAGCCCAATTGCAGGAGAACCTGAACATCACCGCCAACATTGAGGTGATGGAATCCGGCGCCTTCCTCGACGCAGCGGACTCCGGTCAGTTGACCGGCATTCACCTGCTCGGCTGGGGCGCTGACTATCCTGACCAGACGAACTTCCTGGGTTACCATTTCGGTGCTGGTTCTTCGGACCAGTTCGGCGACAAGTTCGATGATATTGTGGAAGCCATCGAAGCAGGTGCCCAGCTTTCAACCGAAGAGGAACGTGCTCCTCATTATGAGGCTGCCAACAATGCCATCAAACAGCACGTCCCGATGATCCCGGTTGCTTGGGGCGGCTCTGGTGTGGCATACAAGGCTGCTGTCGAAGGTGCTCACGCCAGTCCTCTTGGCAATGAGAACTTCGCTGTGACCGGCATCTCCGGACAGGATACCTTTGTCTGGATGCAGAATGCCGAACCGATCTCCCTGTACTGCGCCGATGAAACCGACGGCGAATCCCTGCGTGCCTGTGAGCAGGTGACCCAGTCACTGCTTGGCTACGAAGTCGGCGGAACGGCTGTGGAACCTGCCCTGGCAGAATCCTATGAACCCAACGAAGACCTGACCGAGTGGACCTTCCACTTGCGCCAGGGTGTTCTGTTCCACGATGGCTCCACGCTCGATGCAAACGATGTGGTGACGTCCCTGAGTGTCCAGTGGGATGCGGCTAATCCGCTCCATACTGGGAATACTGGTGGGTTCACCTACTGGAGCGGTCTCTTTGGTCCGTTCCTGAATGCTCCACCGCAATAACCCTAAGCACCAGGCTATCTTCCCCCGGTGAGTTTCCTCACCGGGGGACCTAAGAAGCCAATGACCACTTATATTCTTCGACGCATCCTTCTCAGCATCCCGGTTCTATTCGGAATTTTGTTTGCCACGTTTGCACTGGGACGTTTGATCCCGGGGGACCCTTGTCGTGCCATGCTGGGGGAAAAAGCGACTGACGCAGTCTGCAATGAATTTATTCAGCGCCACGGGTTGGATAGACCCATCCTCGTTCAGTTTGGTTATTACGTTAATGAAATCGCCCATGGCGATTTTGGGCGTTCCTTCCGTTTTTCAAAACCTGTCGGTGAACTGTTGATGGAGCGTCTGCCGATCACAGTGGAGTTGAGCATGGCAGCGCTCCTGGTGAGTATTGTAGTTGGGGTGCCTCTGGGCGTGATCTCGGCTGTCCGGCATAATTCCTGGGTGGATGTGGTCACCATGCTCTGGGCAAATACGGGGGTGTCTATGCCGGTCTTCTGGCTGGGCTTGATGCTCGCCTATATTTTCGCCCTCGCTCTTAAAGATACACCGTTCCAGCTGCCTCCTTCCGGGCGGCTTTCCCCTGGATTAATTACGGTTCCGTTTTATGAGATCTGGGGTCTCGAGCTGACGCCGGGTACAACCACCTTTACCATCCTTGATTTCCTAAGCCGTATGAACATCTTGAACGGACTGCTTAGCACGGATTTTGCGCTTGTGAAAGATGCCCTCGTTCATTTGATTCTTCCGGCAGTAGCCTTGAGCACTATTCCAATGGCAATTATCGCGCGCATGACGCGTTCCTCCATGCTGGAGGTGCTGGGGCAGGATTACATCCGCACCGCACGCGCGAAAGGCTTGCGGCAGAGAGCGGTCGTGATGAAGCATGCCTTCCGCAACGCCCAGCTTCCACTGGTCACAGTGATTGGTCTTTCGCTGGGCGGCCTGCTGGGGGGCGCGGTATTGACCGAAACCGTGTTCAACCTGTCGGGTGTGGGGCGCATCCTGTATGATGCCATTACCGCGCGCGATTATGGGATCGTGCAGGCATTCACCGTCGTCATCGCTATCTTCTTCGTCATTCTCAATCTTGTCGTTGATATCTCCTATGCCTATCTTGATCCCCGCATCCGACTGGAATAATCCATGAGCCAAGAAGTTCAAGTCATTCAAAGCCTGGACGCTGAAGGTTTATCCATCAATTCTGTGAGCTTGTGGAATATTACCTGGCATCGTCTGTTGCGCCGCAAATCTGCAATTGTAGGCATGATCATCCTTGGGATGATGGTCTTCATTGCATTGACTGCGCAGTGGCTTGCCCCGTACAGTCCCACCCGATCCATGCTGGATGTAGATGGTTATCCGGTTCGACCCGAAAAGAGACAGTCGCCCTGTATCCACGCCTTCGGATGTCCCGAGGACCAGCCACAGCATATCATGGGGCTGGATGGCAACGCCCGCGACGAGTTCAGTCGTATTCTATACGGCGCGCGCTTGAGCCTGATGGTGGGTCTGCTGACCGTTTCCTTTGCGATCGTGATCGGAACTGTGCTCGGCGCGCTGGGAGGCTACTTTGGCGGCTGGATCGACAACACCATCATGCGCGTCATGGATGTATTGCTTGCATTTCCATCCCTCCTCCTGGCGATTGCCATCGTTACTGTTCTCGGACCCGGGCTTCAAAATGCCCTGCTTGCCATTGGCATTGTCTCGATCCCGGCGTATGCGCGCGTGGTGCGCGCCAGCGTACTCTCCGTGCGTGAAATGGAGTATGTATCTGCGACTCGTGCACTGGGCGGCGACACGCTGCAGATCCTTTTCCGGCGCATCCTGCCCAACGCCCTGACTCCCCTGATCGTGCAGGGAACGCTTGGCATTGCGACCGCCATCCTAGATGCCGCCGCGCTCTCCTTCCTGGGGCTCGGTGCGCAGCCGCCAACGCCTGAGTGGGGTGCAATGCTTGGCGCCGAACGAAATCAGGTCTTTACCGCCCCGCATCTGGTATTCCTGCCAGGGATTGCTATTGCATTAACGGTGCTGGCATTTAACCTGTTAGGCGACGGCTTGCGGGATGCGCTCGACCCGCGGCTGGCGCATGTCAGTTAGAAAACAACCTCAGGGTGGATAGTTTTCGCCGGGCAGTGACCGGCACAATCATTGAAGCGGAATCCGTTCTCTAAAAGCCTGCCAGGCTGGCGGTGTTTTAGGGGCAGATCGATGTTACACGTTCAACCTACCAGGAGTGTTCATCCTCCAAGCGTTCAGAAGGAGGTTCCGCGACCAGATATTTGTCAATGTCCAAGATTTGATATCCAACCATTCTCTCAGGAGGAGAAACCGTGAAACGTAACCTATACCTTTTACTGTCGCTTGTGGTACTGGCAAGCATGGTGTTGACAGCGTGTGGGGGAGGCGCACCTGCTACAGAGCAGCCGCCTTCCATTACCGAACCCCCGGGGGCAACAGAACCTGCCGTCACTGAACCTTCTACAACGGAGGAACCGGCAGCGTCTGCCGGGACGGCCATCCTCTCCTTCGTCCAACAGCCAACCACGCTGAGCCCACTCTATGCAAATCAGTGGTTCTCCACGATCACCACCCAATTCTGGCTTAAGACACTCTGGTCGTTCGACCCGGAGAACAATCCCATCCCCGAGATTGCCACCGAAGTCCCTTCCTCCGAAAACGGCGGGTTGAGTGAAGATGGTTTGAC
>JAICQC010000421.1 GCA_025938055.1 Anaerolineales bacterium
CGACCGCAATTTCATCTTCGTTGGCAGGCCCGAGCAATTTGATCTGCTGAGCGAGATTAACTTTCCGCTCGCGGTGGAAAACAACCAGTTTGTCAATCTTCCGAGTGAGTCTGAAACAGACGGCGTAATTCAACTGGCAATCTCACCATGGAATGAAAGTAAGGCGATCTTGTTCGTAGGCGGGAACTCTACAGAAGCTGTGAACAAAGCGGCCCAGGCGCTCAGTTCAGGCAGGATTTTGATTTACGAAAATCCTGCACTTGCCTACGTGGCGGACGTGCAATTGCTCTCCAGAACCTTGCCTGTGGTTGAGGATTTTACCTTGCAGAGTCTGGGGTATAGGACCGAAACACTCAGCGGAATCGGTTTGCATAGCGTGCAGTATCTGTTTAATGCATCGAAAGAACAGCTCAATTCGAAAGAATCAACGATTGACTTACTCTATTATCACTCTGGCTTGCTAGACTATAGTCTTTCCTCCTTTAGCGTTGATCTGAACGATCAGATCATTGCCAGCACTGCGTTCTCTGATGAATCGGAACAGCTCACCACGTTGCAGATCAAGGTTCCCCCCGGCTTACTGCGATTCGGAGAGAACCGGCTGACAATCAGTGCAAGGCTGTTTGCAACCACATCTTGTGATTCGACAGGCTTTTCCAGTCCCTGGTTGACGATTTCCGATCAATCGAGCCTGCACTTACCTGCCGTTACGGACACAAATGCAGTTAGCCCCTGGCTGGTGGATCTGAAGTTCTACCCCGATCTTTTTCTGACCCACAGCGAATTTGGGGATGTGGCGTTCGTCTTGCCGAAAGCCAATCCCTCCACTTGGAAGATTGCCGGGCAGGTGGCGTATGAATTGGGCAGATCTACCAACCCCTTACTCTCCAATCTGGAAGTGGTCTATGCAGACGAGGTTCCTCAACCCGTCCTCGATGAGAAGTCTTTGATCGTTGTGGGCAGAGCAAGCGCCGTTCCGTTCCTGTCCCAGATCAACGATCAGCTTCCGGCTCCTTTTAATCTGGAAGATGATACGGCGACGGAAAGTAACATGCAGGTCGTCTACCGGATTCCCAGTGGCATGAGCGTGGGCTACCTGCAACTGATGAGCTCTCCATTCAATATCGAGAAGCAGATTCTGGTGCTGGCTGGCAACAGTGATGATGGATTGCTCATGGCGGGGAACGTCCTGCTGCAGGATGAGCTGCGTAGTCAATTGACCGGGGTATTTGCTATCACGAACGGCACTCAGATCGCCACAGCAAATGCCTCCTCCACAGTTTCGGCGGTGGGAACACTCGTGCCTCCTGAGCAGGCGATCATCACAACTCCCCTTCCCTCTAACTCTCCTGCGCCAACGGCTCTTGCTACGCCTACCTGGCTGCTCCCGGTCCTAATTGCTTCTGGCATTGCTGTCCTGTTGATCATTGGCCTTGTGCTCATCAGCGCTCTCTTTAGAAGGCGTGAAGTGGCGGCAGCCCGGGTCTTCAACAACTCGGGTAAATCAAATGGCATATCACATTCCCATCCCCATCAGGCGGATGATGAACATACCAAATAGGAAGCAGGCTTCCTCCCTCTAATAGCAAACAGGAGTATCTGATCGATACTCCTGTTTTACTTCTTGTGTGTACATGAATGGATCAATATTCTTCGGCGGCGCGCTCTAAAATCTCGAAACCGACCACAAGATTTGCCTGCAAGGATGCGGGATCGGTTGGTTCTCCCGTTTCCATCCGCGACAATAATTTGACCAGCGCGCCTCGCACACCGCTGGCACGATGCGCCCAATACGAATCGACTGAGATACGCTCCAGCCGCGCCAGCAATAAACGGATCATCTTGTCATTTGATTCTTGGTATTCCATACAATGGAAGGAACATACTCCTTTTGGAATAAGGAAAAAACCTCATGCTTTTACACCGGGCACGAGTCTTAGTTTAAGAGAAGGGTTTCCTAAAAGTTTACCACCTGATCTAGCCGATGCCAGCCGCTTCCAACAGAAATCTTTAAATAGACTATAATTCCTGGCTAACAGAATTAGGTTTGCACCCATAGCTCAATTGGACAGAGCGTCTGTCTTCGGAACAGAAGGTTGGGAGTTCGAGCCTCTCTGGGTGCACTCTTAACAAGGCAACCCGCCAGATCGGTAGGTTGTCTTTTAAATTTGGCAATACCTTCTGAAGAATCCTCTTTTTTTTGTTGTTAAACAGGGTTATCCCCCGGCGACCTTGGCTGTTGCTGCGGAACGCGTGTGGACGTTTAGCTTTTCGAAGATTGCTTTCAGGTGCCTCTTGACCGTGTTTGTCGTGATCACCAGTTTTTCTGCGATTTCCTTATTCGTTAAGCCTTGCGCCAGAAGATCGAGAACCTCGCGTTCACGCTCGGTCAACCTGCTTAGCTCACTTTGCGCTTCATGACCCCGTTTGGTCTCTTCCACCAAACGGCGGAACGCGGCGCGGTCGAATGCCTGTTTCTCCATATACGCCGAAATGGCATACTCAGAATACACTCTTTGGATTTCTTCTGGCTCGGTGATACCGCTGACGACGATGGTGGAAATATGATCCTTCTGGGTTGTGGCAAGCAGTTGATAGCCTTCCGGGTTAGACTCCGGCAAACTATTTATTTTTCCATGTAGGAATAAGTCGAGGACTGCCAGCGAATATTTCTCTTTGCGCAGATAACCCAGTGCATCGCCAAAGCTTGCGCACGTGCGCACCAGAAAACCGGAATCGGCTAGCAGTTCTTCCAGGATACTCCTCCACCCGGCGTCATCTTCTACAACCAGGGCTTTTTCGCGCGGCATCTGGAGTGCCCCATTTGAACCTTTTGCCGGAGGAGTAGAGGCAGCAGCGGAGGCCGAGACCGGCGCGACAACGACCAGAGGGCTGACCAGGATTCTGTATACAATGTCGCGGAACTGGCTGCGCTGAAAACTTTCCTTGCGCAGGAAGGTGAAAGCCCCATATTCCGTGAGAGCCGTGACCGCCAGTTCCACCGTGGCAAACCCGGTTAATAGAATCGCGCGGCAGTTTGGATCAAGGCGGCGGATCGCATCCAGAACGCGCAAACCGTCGTAATTATTGTGATCGTTGGGGGAAAGCGAAAGATCCACCACCGCCAGCCGATGGGCTTGAGACTTGAGCCGGGTCGTGGCATCGTTTAGGTCTGTGGCGACGTCCACTTTCAGCCCACAGTCCGAGAGGATCTCGCTGATGATCTGCTGCCACGAAAGATCGTCTTCGACCACCAACGCGTGCGGAGCCTGTGCTGTCATGATCCCTCCACTCCAGGGGTTGGCAGCTGCAACCGGAAGGTGGTGCCGTGACTTCCGTCGCTTTCCACACTGACCGACCCGCCGAGGCGCGTCATCAACGTTTTTACCCACCATAAGCCGAACCCAAGCTTGCCGGGCTGTGAGCCGGTACGTGAAAAATTCAGTTCGAAGATTTGGGTATGAAGCTCTACGGGTATGCCAGGACCGCTATCCGTCAGGGAGATCTCAACGGCTTCGGGCATGTGATGTCCCTGAATCTGAATCCGCCCGCTTCCGTTCATCGCTGCGAGAGCGTTCTCGATCAAATTTCGAAACACGAACGCGAGACTTTGCCTGCCTGCTATGACTGTTGGCAGACTCTCGAGCCCGTTGATTTCGATCTGAATCGAGCCAGGAATCTGTACGGCGCGGACAGCCTCCTGAACGCACGAATCGATGTCTACAGGCTCCATCCGGATCGGGCGCAGATGAGACAGGTTTTCCTGTACGATCTGCATGGCATAGGCAGCACTGTGCTCGATCTCGGCAAGCTGGTTCGCCAGGTACGAGTCGTTTTCCAAAACCTGCTGATACTTATCCTGAATCGCCTGGATCCGGACGGGAATTGTGCCCACTTTGTTATTCATGTTGTGCAGGAGATTTGCAGAGATGTCACCCACAGCGGCAAAGGTCTCCGCGGTCCAATGTTGTTCCTGTGACGTTTGCAGTGCTCGCTGGTGCGCCTCATTCTGCACAGCCAGCAAAGCATAATTGGCAAGGCATGCCAGCACTTTCTTATCCCATTCGGTCTTAACACCTCGACCGGTCGTTGTATCCGGGCTGAATACGCCAAACATTCCGAACACTCTTGCATCCTCTCCAGAAG
>JAICQC010000208.1 GCA_025938055.1 Anaerolineales bacterium
AATGCTTGATCGCCTCCAGCGCCGGCAGAAGCTCCCCCATTGCCCCGTGCGGCATATGATCTACCAGAAATATATCGGGAGCGTAATTTAGAAGGACGTGGCTGAGTAATTGCTTGCGTAAGTGGAGAATTTCCGGGAAGGACATCGTCAGGTGAGTTGCCTTCCAGTTCCCGGGGCTATCCTTCGCAATGGACGGAAGCTTTATGTAATCATGGTGGGGTGAAACGGGAAAGAACTGACCCAACTGCGAGTCGGAAAAAGTCAGGATGGAAGCTTCCGCACGAAGACGGTAGATTTCCCAGGCAATCGAACAGGTACGCTGCATATGCCCCAGGCCAAACCCATCCTGTGAATAAATCGCGATGCGCAAACCCTCTGGTTTCCCTGTTTCTATGGTGGTCTCCTATTTCTAAAGGGAAATGGCCTTTACCACAGTCTACCTGTTAGAAGACGGGATGATCAGTTAAATGAAAACAGATAATCTCAACTAACAGCACGAATTCACGTTAACAATTCATTAATGAATGGCTGTATTGTAATAATTTAGACCTTATTTGTCAATTGCAGGGACACAGGTTAGCCCGAAGAAGGGAGTATTTCTGCCTTTGCCCAACCTCCGGTTTGCTGCATTTATTCATGCTGCTAAGGTTGGGCCTGCGTGCTCACAGGCTGTCGCTATGAAGGAATTTGTACTTGAGTCAGGACATACTCCACCATTTGTGCCGGGATATTCACTCCTGTGGTTTCGATGCTGTTGCGAAATTCCATGGTGTGATTCACCTCATTCACACTCAAGCCGTTCGCGGTTTCGAACAGGTCGATCGCCAGCAATCCTCCGCCGATGGCGCGCGCCGTCTGCCGACAGGTATCGACAAGTTCAGTTGTCAGTGGACAATTCGACGCCACGCCACCGCGCGCCGTATTCGTGATCCAGTTTTCGGAGCTGCGATAGATGGCGCAAATCGGTTCGTCCCCCACAACAAAAGCGCGGATGTCGCGTCCCGGCTTGTCAATATACTCTTGAAGATAAAAGACCTGATGGCTGACACCCAGCGTCGCTTTATGCTCAAGGAACGCCTCGGCGGCGCAGCGATCCTCAACCTTCGCCAGCAGGCGTCCCCACGACCCAACTACCGGCTTAAGCACAAATGGATAGCCGATCTCTTCTGCAGCAGCCAACGCAGACTCCTCATCGAAAGCCATGATCACGCGCGGGATCCGAATTCCTTCTCCAACCAGAATTTGACTGGTGACGTATTTGTCACCGCAGCGTTCCGCAACTTGCGAGGAGTTGACCACCCTTACGCCGTTGGCTTCATAGATCCTGGATATATATAGCCCGCGCGAGAAGGAGATCGAGCGCTCGAACAAAACATCCACCGGCTCCGGCACTTGCGAAATGTCGAAGAAAAGATCGCCATCATTAATACGCACGATCTCGATGCCCTCATGCCTGCTCAACTCCTCCAGCAGGTATTTTTCCTCCACCCGCAACCGTGTATATAAGAATCCGACTCGAATCATACAGCCTCCTTTCTGAGAAACAAAAAACGCCCTCCGATGACGGAGGGCGTCTGGATACACAGGTAGCCGAAAAGAATTACAACAAAATTTTATCCATTTCCTGTTTAACCAGAACAGGCCCACACCCGACAGTCAGAGCTGCAGAGTTGGGCTTGCGCTTGAGTTTGGCTTCGATCAGAATACTTGCTCGATCTCGAAACATATTGGGCTGGATTTTACTCTGCCTGCAAAATGTGTCAATGGTTTGGATACTACCCATTTGCGTAAAAAGCAGGTTTCAAATGTTACCCGTATGGGTAGTAGCATTTAGCAGGCGTCACCTTATGATATGTAGTTTAAGGAATTGTCTCCTTAAATAATCTGTATTGGAATCCAGGTGACATCATGAAAAGCAAAGACCAACCTCCCCAGCGCGGCAAGCAATTACAAACAAATGAAGCAAATCCAAAATCATTCAATTGGTTAACGGCCACGGATACAAAAACATGGCTGGAGGAACGCGATGCCTGCGCGCTGGTGGCATCGGTCCGCAAGAACGGGGAGGCAACCCATGGGAATCTCAAACGTGCACTGGCGGCGCTCAGCATCATGGGGCATCGCTGCGGCGAGGTTAACGGCGAGGGGGATGGATGTGGTGTGATGACCGACATCCCGCGCCTGCTGTGGGCGCAGGCACTCGAACAGGAGGGAAAACCGGGCTGGCTGGCAGAGGACCGCCGCTTCTTTGTGGGGCATTTGATGATTCCAAATACAGAAACCAATATCGCCGGGATTCAGGCTGGTGTCCTCGACATGTTGAAACAAAGCGGCATAGACTTGCTGCTCGAGCGACCCATGCTCACACGCCCGCAGGCGCTTGGGAAAATGGCGCGCCTGCAGGCTCCGCATTTATGGCAGGTCGCGGGGCTGGTACGCAATGGACCTCTCGAACATGTGGAAAGAACTCTGTTCGACCTGGCGCTCAACATCGAACAATCCCAGAGGATTAGTGTTACTTCGCTTTCCAGTAATGTCGTCGTGTACAAGGTGCGCGGCTCCATCGAAACGCTATACCAGTTCTATCCTGAATTGCGCAACCCCGATTTCACAACCGCGATCACGATCGGGCATGCGCGTTATTCGACCAACACGGCCACCAGTTTCGAACGCGTCCAGCCATTTAGCCTGCTGGGGCACAACGGTGAGATCAATACGATCGCCCGCCTCCGTGAGCAGTCACAGATGCTCGGCGTCGAATTGGTGGATGGAGGCAGTGACTCACAGGACCTGGACAGGCTTCTGGCAACCTTGATTCATCGTTATCATTTTTCCCTTGCCGAAGCCATGGAACTGGCATTCCCGCCCATTTTGAGCGAGGTGGAAAAGCTCTCCCCTGAACTGCAAACGGTCTATAAATATTATCGCCAGGCGTTCGGTCCCTTTGCGCAGGGACCTGCGGGCATCATTTCACGTTATGGCGATGAATGTGTGTTCAGTGTGGATGCCCTCGGGCTGCGTCCCCTGTGGTTCGGGGATACCGAAAAAGAATACTTCTTCTCCTCTGAGAAGGGCGTGTATCACCTGGACACAATGCGCCTGGATCCCATCCCGCTCTCGCCCGGTGAGAAGATGCGCCTGCGCATCCATCGCGGCACCCGCGAAGTGGAAGTGTTCGACTATCCCGCCATCCAGCAGAAGATGCTCAACCAGGCGCCGCGCCGATTTGGATCGCTGGAAACGATGAGCAAGCGCCTCGCGCTGAGCGGAGGGGCGATGATCGTCCGTCCCGAAGTCGAAGCGCCGACTCGGAAACCTTCATCCCCCGAGATCCGCCTCGACAATCGTCTGGCAGCTTTCGGCTGGGGACGCGAAGATCGGGAGTGGATTCAGGAACTGGCAAAAAGTGGAGCCGACCCAATCAGCTCGCTCGGCTACGATGGTCCACTGGCATCGCTGTCGAAGGAACGGCAGAACCTGTCTGACTATTTCAAAGAGGCGGTTGCCGTAGTCACGAACCCGGCGGTGGACCGTGAGCGCGAGGTGGAGCACTTCTCCACCCAGACCGTGATCGGTGCTCGCCCGCCGTTGACTCCCAATGAAATGGGGCAAGCCACGACCGTCACGCTCGATACGCCGATCCTGCTGGATGGCGCATACGCAGCAGGCACAACCCTCGCACAGCTAGTCAATCAATTTACCAATGACCAAATTACCAATATAGAGACGGTGACCCTGCCCGGCGAAACGACCGCGGAAGGGATCGAACGCATCGCGCAATTGGCGGTGGAGGCTGTTCGGGGCGGGACCCAGCTCCTGGTTCTGGACGACGCGGAATCGTTCCGTGAACAGAATGGCTGGATCGACCCTGTCCTCCTGCTGGGCATTGTGGACCGCGCCCTTCGTCGATCATTTATTGATCCTGCTCCACTGAATTCATCTATGCCTGTGCCCGTGGGCGCGGATGGCAAGATCGATCTGGGCTTGATGGCTTCCTCCCCGCAGGTCAATCTTCGGCGCCAGACCGGATTGGTGCTGCGCAGCGGCGCGATCCGCAACCTGCATGATCTCATCATGTGCATCGGCATGGGCGCCGATGCCGTGGTGCCGTATTTGATCTTTGAGGTCGCCGCTGGCGAAACGACAACCCCGGAAGAACAAAGCCTGCGATTGGCAAACACGCTTAAGGCGCTTCGTTCAGGGATTGAAAAATGCACGAGCACCATGGGCATCCACGAGTCACGCGGCTACGGGCGATTGTTCGCAAGCATCGGCTTGAGCGGCAGCGTTGCTTCCGCGCTCGGCGCGAGCAACTACGCGGGTTCAGAGCAGGGCGGCTTGAAGTGGGAGGACCTCGACGCGGATATCCCCCTGCGGCAGGCTGTTTATCACAGCGTGGGGCGCGGTGACCTCTCACGCGTGAATCATTTTTACCCGAAGATCTGGAAAGCCGCGGGCAAGCTTGGAAAGGGTGAAGCAGACTGGAGTTCCTACGAATCTCATGTGGAGAATACAGCAAAAACGAATCCCGTTACCATTCGGAACATCCTCGATTTCCGTTATCCCGATGAACCAAGTAGTACTATTCAACCAGGTACCGTAGACCTGGGAATCACATCACATAAACTACCTTTCCTGATCGCCTCCATGTCCTTCGGTTCGCAGGGCGAAGTCGCCTACCGCGCGTACGCGGAGGCTGCCTTCCGTTTGAACATGCTTTCGGTCAACGGCGAAGGCGGCGAAATCCCGGACCTGCTTGGGAAGTATCCGTTCAACCGCGGCATTCAAATTGCATCAGGTCGTTTCGGTATCACCGCGGAAACCATCAATGCCACAAATCTATTGGAAATTAAAGTGGGTCAGGGAGCAAAACCGGGCGAAGGCGGTCATCTGCCAGCGCGCAAGGTCACGCAAAAGGTCGCGGCAGCGCGCCATACGCGCCCCGGTGTGGACTTGATCTCGCCGTCCAACAACCATGATATTTACTCGATCGAGGATCTTGCACAATTCATCGAAGAGCTCAAAACGATCAACCCGAAGGCGCGTGTGGCGGTGAAGGTACCGGTCATCCCCGGTATCGGCATCATTGCCGTAGGGATTGCCAAGGCGGATGCGGATATCATCTACCTCACAGGATATGACGGCGGCACCGGCGCGGCGCGTTCCCATTCCCTGCGTTATGTAGGCTTGCCCGCCGAGATCGGTGTTGTGGAAGCGCACCGCGCCCTGAGCGAGTCCGGGCTGCGCAGTAGGGTGGAGATCTGGGCGGACGGCGGTGTGCGCTCTGCGGCAGATGCGGTCAAGCTGATGTGCCTGGGCGCGAACCGGGTCGGGTTTGGGACTCTCCCGATGGTCGCGATCGGTTGTACGATCTGCCGCGACTGTCAGCTCGGGACCTGTCACACGGGGATCACTACCCAACTCGAAACGACAGACCAGGCACAGGCACTGGGGCTCAAGCACTTCGTGCCGCGCGATCTTGAGCAAGCCACACAGGCGCTTGTCAACGTGTTCGAGGGTCTGGGAGAGGCAGTCCGGCATATCGTGGCGCGGCTTGGCTTCCAACACGCGCAGGATATCGTAGGAAGATCAGATCTTTTGATGCAGATCTCCCATGAAGAGCGAATCGATTTGCGTGAGATGCTCATCCCGGTGGACGACTACCTGGACAATAAACCGATCCCCATCGCCCTGCCTATCCATGAAATGGCAGAGATCGACCGCGGTCCCCTGCACCGCCCGCGCAATCATTTGACGACGGTCATTTCCAACCTTGTCATGGAGAGCTTTACCACATATCAGCAGGATGCCATCCGCTTCGAGGACGATAAGGTGACTCCTGTTGACCGCGCCCTGGGAACACACCTTACCGGCGCGCTGACCCGCTTTCAGCATAACTGGGCATGGATGCCCGGGCACGGCGGCGTGGGTGGTCACCGTGAAACGTGGCGCCAGCCGATCGACGATATCGATACGCGCTCCATCCCGAACACGGCGCTGCGCTTCTTCAGCAGTTCGGTGCCTGGGAATGGACTGGGCGCGTACAACGCCGAACCCGTCCGCATCCTGGTGGAAGGCGGCGCTCAGGATGGAGTCGCCAAGGGCATTTCTGGCGGACGCGTCGTCATCATGAAAGGCTATAACCACGATGGCAAATTGATCGATGGCTCTGTGGGCAAGAGTCTCGCCTATGGCGGCACGGGCGGTTTCGTCATCGTGCAGGGAGACGCCGACTCACGCGCCTGTATACGGCTCTCGGGGACGGACGTGGTCATCGGCGGCGAGATCTCGAAGCCGCTGAACGACAGCCTGGGCTTCATCGGCGCACGGGCAAACATCAAGGGCTTTCTGTGCGAGTATATGACCGCCGGACGCGTGATTGTCCTGGGCGACCCGGGACCCTGGATCTGCGCGGGCATGACCGGCGGCGTGCTTTATCTTCGCCCCCAACCTCATCTGAACTTTGACCATGCCGCCATCCAGCGCAGATTGGCAAAGGGCGCCAAGGTCGTCGTGCAGGAGGTTCGAGAGAATGATCTGCAAAACCTGCGCGAGCTATTAACGGTCTATGCGGAGGAATTGAGACAAAATCATCAGGGCGAGGAAGCGCAAAAAATCCTCAACCTGCTGGTGGATTGGAAGAACACCTTCGTGCGCGTCGTTCCATTGGGTCAGCAGGAAGACCAGCGGGTCGCGACGGAGTAAGCAACTTTGTTCACTCGGATACATTAACACTCCCTGGCGAGAATAGCCAGGGAGTGTTGTTAAGGCAGGCGGAATGAGGGATAATGCTATAAACCTATCAGCCAGAGGAGATAAACAAAATGAAGCGTTGGTTTACTTGTTTGCTTTTACCGGCAGCGATTCTTCTCGCCGCCTGTGCAGGACCCGCCACGCCCGCGGCAACCACTACGCCGCAGCCGACAGCTACACCCCTACCCCTCCCAACTGCTACGCTCTCGCTCTCGCCAGAGGCGCTACAGGAGGCAATGCTCGCCGCCGCTCGTGAAGATGACGTGGATGCAATAAAGCAGTATATCGCCGCAGGAGCGGATGTGGACCAGAGCGGCGAGCTGGGCGCGACTCCCCTGGGCATTGCCGCCTTCCGCGGGAACACTGAAATGGTCCGCGCCTTATTGGACGCCGGAGCGACGTTCGAAATTGAGGTATTCCATACGGCAATCTCAGAATCAGGCGATGATACCGAAATCGTACAGGTATTTCTGGACCATGGTGCAGAGATTGACCAACAAGCGGGCATAGGCAACGGTCACACCGCGCTAATGTACGCTGCGGAGTTTGGTCATATTGAAGTGGGAAAACTGTTGCTGGAGAATGGAGCCGATATCAACGCCGTGGATAATTACAATGACCCGGCGTTGAATGTCGCCGCGTTCCACGGCCATCTGGAATTCGCGAAGATGCTGGTCGAGATGGGCGCCGAGCTGGACGTGCGCGGCTTTGGTAACAGGACTGCCCTGGGTCACGCCGTCAGCCAGGGGCATGAAGAGGTAGCAGCCTATCTCAAGGAAGCCGGCGCCACGGAATAGTCGGAGTATGCCAATAACAAGAAACAACCTGATAGGGCAGTCTGTGTTCTTTTGCCGCCCTCTTTTCATAGACGGCACGCATTCGGTTAAGGACGGACGGGGAACCAACATAGGACGGACCTATGACCGACCCAATCATCCTGCGTTGGTCCTGTATTGATCCTGTATTCATCCTATATTGTCTGTAAATAAGGGATTACCTGATATATGGCGGGCTGCCCCCTTCGGGTATGCTCTGCGAGGACGCTACGCACGGCATACGCCGAGCCCACCCTACTATTAAGGGACTGCGGCTCGAACCGGTTCTGTGGTGGTCCGAGCCGCTGGCAAAAGTCCAAAACGACATTTCGTCGCTGCGCAATACTATACCTCACTCTGTAAGCAACATACTTTACGGTTGGTTTACAGCTTGAAACAAATTTTAGACAGAGGCGTCGGAGTCGGTTTGGTCTGCCAGCGCAGAGAATAAAACCTGTATCT
>JAICQC010000519.1 GCA_025938055.1 Anaerolineales bacterium
AACGGTAGTTATCGGCTCGTCGTTTCCTCCGGCGCTACCAACCCCATCTATTTCGAGGGACGCGAGCTGGATAGTCCGCGCGTTTTGCAGCATGGAGACATCCTGCGGATCGGTAGTCTTGATCCCGGAGTAATGGTCACACTTACCTACAACGTGCCGGGCGCGGCGACTCAGGGCATCGAGCAGGATATCGTCTTCGGCGAGAAAACCCTCATCCAGATCGGGCGTGACCCTGGCAATGACGTCGTGCTGCCTTCCCCGAGCGTATCGCGCTTCCACGCACAGGTGGAACGCGTCGGCCAGCGCTATCGTGTGGAGGATCTGCGCAGCTCCAACGGAACCTTCGTCAATGGGGAACGGATCGAAGGAGGGGTATGGCTCAAGCCTGAAGATACCATCCGCATTGGGCAGTTCCGTTTTGTCATGGGCAGGGATCAACTTGCCAAATATGATGACAGCAACGGGCTGCGAGTCGACGCCATCCATTTGAACAAATGGGTCCGCAAGGATCTGAACATTCTTCAGGATATCTCGGTCTCTTTCCAGCCGAGGGAATTTATTGTCGTGGTCGGTCAGAGCGGCGGTGGGAAATCGACTTTTGTAGATGCAGTTGCAGGGTATCGTCCCGCGACGCCGCCTTCGCGCGTGTTGGTCAACGATATCGATATTTATACTCACTTCGATGCCATCCGCAATGATATTGGCTTCGTCCCGCAAAAAGACATCATCCACATGGAGCTGACCGTCTATCAGGCGCTGGATTACGCCGCGCAGCTGCGCATGCCCGCGGACACTACGGCGGAGGAACGGCACAAACGCGTGCTCGAAGTCCTCGAAGACCTGGACCTGAAGCACCGCCAGGATGTGCAGATCAGCGGCTTGAGCGGCGGACAACAAAAGCGCGTCTCGATCGGCGTGGAGCTGCTCACCAAGCCCGGGCTATTCTTCCTTGACGAACCGACCTCCGGTTTGGATCCGGGTACGGAAACCGCGTTGATGCAATTGATGCGGCGCCTGGCAGATCAGGGACGCACGATCGTGTTGATCACGCACGCGACCAAGAATGTGATGCTGGCAGACAAGGTCATCTTCCTGGCACGCGGCGGGTATCTGGCGTGGTTCGGTCCCCCTGAAGAAGCGTTGGAATATTTTGACCAGTACCGCTCCGACCGTGAGCGCCGCGCCGGCAAGATCGAGTTTGATGAGATCTATGCCATCCTTGATAACTCCGCGCACGGCAAGGCGGAGGACTGGGCGAGACGTTATCGCGAGAGCCAGGCGTATCAAAAGTATGTTGCAAAGCCGCTGGCCGGCAAGTTGACTCCTGAAAAGGTGGTGACGGCTCCTCAGCCAGACAGTATTGGTCGAAAGACTAAAAGCGCGGCATCCAGGCAGGTTTCTGCCCTGAGGCAATTCCTGATTCTCTCGGCTCGCAATCTGAAGATCCTGACACGCGACCGTTTCGGTCTGATCCTGATGCTGGCAACCGCCCCCCTGGTTAGCCTGTTGGATGTCGTCCTATCCATCGTAATGGGACGCAACCCCTTCGACTTCAATGACGGTGACGCCGCCCGCGTCATCATCACCTTGTTCCTGTTGACGATTTATGGTGTACTGGTGGGTGGAATCTCCCAGATGAGGGAGATCGTCAAAGAGCAGGATGTCTACAAACGCGAGCGATTGGTTAATCTAAAGATCCTGCCGTACGTTCTTTCAAAAGTATGGGTGGCTGCCATCCTCGCCTTGTATCAGGCGCTGGCGTATACCATTGTCCATTATCTTGCATTCAATATGCCCGGAGGTGGGCTCGAATTCTTCCAGATCTACATCACATTGACGCTTGCAACCCTGGCGGGCATGATGCTGGGCTTATTCGCCTCGGCGCTCGCGCCAAATGCCAGTTCCGCGCCGCTGCTGGTGATCATCCTGATGCTGCCTCAGATCGTGCTGGGCGGCGCGCTGATTCCATTGCCAACGTTCGTGAGCGCGCCCACATCCACGCGCTGGGCATTCGAAGCGTTGATGAGTATCACCGGTCCGGGCTCTGATCTCGCCGCGGATGTTTGTATGGCATTGCCTGCAGACGTGCGCGCTGCCATGACGATCGAAGATAAGCTGGCAAATGGATGCAAATGTCTTGGCTTAAATATGCTGAAACAAGACTCCTGTAACTTCCCTGGACTCGGCAGTTTTTATAACCCTGCTGTGGACCAGCCTCCGCCCGTGGCACCTGCGGATCTGGCTCCCCCGCCTCCTGAACCTGTGCTCCCCGAACGTCCGGTGCAGCCCGCCGATCAATCGGACAATGTTGCGATGGCAGAATTCTTCGCGCAGCTTCAGGCATGGGAGCAAGAAGTTAGCGCCATCCAGGCTGACTACAAACGACAGATTGAAGCCTACCAGGCTCAATCGGAAGTGTATAAGAGTGAAGTCATCACATATCAGACAGAGCTGGCTGAATGGCAGGTTGGGCAGGGTTCGGCGGTTTCTCCGGCTGAGTTCGCTGTCAACAAATACTATACCGATCTGGGTTGGACCACTGTTAACAAAGAGGATACTGCCGCCTACCTGGCAAAGATCCTTACAGCCTGGACGGTGCAATTGTTCATCATTTTGCTCCTGTTTGGCGCGATCCTGTTCCTGCAGAAAAGAAAAGATGTAGTCTGAAATGCACAGAACGCTTCACCAGACTATTTCGCTCCTGTTAATCGTCGCCAGCACATTGGCCGCCTGTGGCGCTCCGGCGGTGGATATGGCGAAGCAAAGCACCCTCGATGCCATCAGTGCCTCGGTCAGAGCGACAGCCAGTGTGGCGGCAGCTGTTGATCAGAATCCCAATGCCCCCGTCGAGACGGCGCAGGCAGAAGCGACCGCCTTCAGCCAGTCCGCGCAGGCAACGTTGGCGGCGCAGGCAGCTCTGAGTGCTGATGACCAGGCTGCGACCGCTACCGCGATCGCGCCCATCCTGGCAGAGCTTCCTACA
>JAICQC010000023.1 GCA_025938055.1 Anaerolineales bacterium
AACCCGACCTGGGCGTAGAATCGCGAGATCGGGACAAGAGTCATTTGTAAGGGAACCACCTGCAAACCGACCAGTAACGCGAAGAGCAGGAAGCGTCCTTTGAAGTCCAGCCAGGCGAAGGCATAGCCGGCAAAGGCCGCAAACAGAATGGGCAGCAAGGTGGCAGGGATCGTGACCAGCAGGCTGTTGACGAACGCCCGTCCCATGCCGCGTGGATTGAGAATATCGCGCGCGGTACAGCTCAGATTCGGCGGCTGGGTTCCGGCGGCACAGTCTGCCCGGTATGTGTTGTTGCCGCGATACCCTACGATCGCGTCAATATAGTTATTGAAGGTGAACTGTGATGCCTTTTCCTGCCCGGCCTCTCTGAGATAGGTAGCGATCTCGGCGGCTTCTTGGGCGCTTGGAAGCGGGTTATCGCCCATGTGTGGCTGGCCGTTGATATCGCGGCGGAGCAGCGCGAGCAACTGCAGAGAACGTGGATACTGGGCGATAACGTCCGGATTGGTGAGGTCCGCTTGCGGGATCGCTGTTCCATCTGCGCCGTGGCACTCCGCACAGGACGTCGCATACGGACCACCGACTGCTTGCGAACCGAAAACGGTCCACCATCCCGAACTCCGAACCGCCTCTGGAGGGCGCAGGGAGGTGACCAGCAATCCCAGGGTTGGCACGATCCAGATGATCATGGTCAGGATGATGATCACATGAGTCGGCACCTTGTTGAGCAGTTTGTTGATGTGTTCCCTGTTCATCGCGTTGCCTCCTGCTCCATGAATCTCTTGATGTTATAGTAAATGAATGGAATGATCGCAATCACCAGGACCACCGCCACAGCCGTACCGCGCCCGACATTGAAATTTTTGTACATTTCCGTGTACATGCGGTTCGCGATCACATCGGTCTGGAAGTTGCCGCCGGTCATGACATACACAAGATCGAACAACTTCAGCACATTGATCACCATGGTGGTGACCACGACTGTAATGGTTGGGAGGATGATGGGAACCATGATCCTCCAAAACACGGTCCACTCCGTGGCACCATCCACGCGCGCCGCTTCCAGGATCTCATCCGGAACCGACTTTAACGCCGCTGCCAGAATGGTCATGCAAAAACCGGACCAGATCCAGATGCCTACGATAATGATCATATAGGTGTTGATCGGGGTTGTGGACAGCCAGGCAATCGGTCTACCCCCTAGCGATGTGATGATGGAGTTCAACAAGCCGATCTGGGTTTGCGAGGTGCCGTAGTCATAGACAAACTTCCAGATGACCCCGGCGCCCACAAAGGAGATTGCCATGGGCATGAAAATGATGGCTTTTGCCAGCGCCTCATATTTCACCTTGTCTGCCAGCACGGCAAACCCCAGCCCCACCGATACGGTTCCGAATACCATGACAATAATCCATTTTATGGTATTGCCATACGAGGAGCTCCAGAACGAATTCCAAAACGCCCCGGGCGAGCTGGTGTTAAATTCGGCTGTCAGGGCATAGCGGTAATTCTCAAAGACTCCCCAGCATGGCTGCCCTTCCCGGCATGTTGTGGCTGCGGAGGCTGTGCCGTCCCGGTTCTGAAAACTTAAGCCGATGGTGTTGATCATCGGGTAGACGATGAAAAATGACATCACAAGTAGAGCTGGCAGGAGATATAGCCAGGGGATTAACGGACCCTGCTTCATGATCTCGGGGACCGGTGGGGCAGAGGATGCTCTCACCGGTTTTCTTTTCACAGCGAGTTCGGGTGTTGTGGCAGGTTTGGAGATATCCTGCGGTGTGGCCATCTCAGCCTCCTGTAGTAGTTATAAAGAGAGCCAAAAAATGACATCATCATTGAGTGGGCGGAAGATTTTTCCATGTTCCCGATCTCTACATTGCCCTGTGATGCCATCGTCTTTTCTAAACAATCGTGGGGACGCCTCCTTGGAGGCGTCCCCACGAGCGAAATGTTTATTGACTAAGGCCACTCGCCTGGGCTTCGGCAAGCCCGGACAAGATCGAGGCTAGATCGCCGCCGTTCACGAATTCCGAAATTCCCTGGAATTCAGCGGAGCCAAAGCCACCGGGGATGGTGTCACCGATGTCGGTGGTAAAGCCCTGGGTCGTGGCGATGGCATCGCCCAGCTTCTGGAGCGCCGGGTCTACGTAGTTGCCAGCTGCACCCTTGTTCGGGGAGAGACCAAAGGTCGCTGCAGCCCAGTTTGCACCACCCTGCGCCGAGGACAGGTAAGCGACCAGTGCCTGGACCGCCGGTGTATCTGCGAACGCCATCATCGGCTCGACAGACCCTTGCAGGCCCTGGATACCGGGGACGACAAAGAAGTCATAATCAGCGCCTTGCTGCAGATTGGGGAACTGCGTGGCAATTTCTCCACCTGCGAAGCCCGACTGCTTGACCATCATGGCTTCCGGAGGATCAGCGAACGGCTTGTAGATGGCTTCGAGGAAGGGCGTGGAAAGAGTGCCCTGTGCGCCGCCAACCGTATATGCTTCATCCATAGCCCATGCGCCGTAGGTCTCATACGCCTGCTGGACGCCGGGGTCATTATAAGGAACGCTGCCATCAATGACGCCATTCACGAAGTCAGGACCCTGCTGTACCAACATGATATCCTGCACAAAGTCTGTGCCGGTCCAGCCGGTGGCGTCGCCGGATTCGAAGCCCATGCTCCAGGGCACATTGCCGTCAGCAACCATTTGCTCGACGAGGGCATCCAGTTCCTCCCAGGTGGTCGGAACCGTATAACCAAGTGCCTCGAAGTTTGACGGGCTGTACCAGATGATGGACTTGACATCTGCTTTGATGGGCAGACCCAGCCACTGTCCGTCGATGGTCATAGGTGCCAGGAAGAAATCACCATAACTGGCTGCATCTGCGCCAAGGGTATCCATCGGTATCAGTTGATCCTGGTACTGCACCAGTTGAGAGACCTGCCAGAAGGCAACATCCGGCGGTGTACCAGCCTGGACGCGTGTATCCAGCAGAGCCTGGTCACGGGTGGACTCTGGTCTCAATACGATACCGCAGGCATCAATAAGAGGCTGCAGCACCTGATTGAGTGCCTCTTCTTCCACGCCCGCCCACTGATAGAGCATGCTGATCTCATCACCCGCCTGTGCACCTTTACAGTCAATTTCACCAGCCACGGGCGCTTCGGTTGCGGCTTCCGTGGGGGCTTCAGTGGCTGGCATTTCGGTAGCTGGCATTTCAGTAGCCGGCATTTCAGTTGCAGGCATCTCTGTTGCCGGCATCTCTGTGGGCGCTTCCGTTGCCTGCGGTCCACATGCTGCCAGAAGCATCATGAACAGAACGAGCAGGCTCAACATCTTGCTGTTTTTAAACATATCCTCTTCTCCTAATTTATATCGAATAGGTTGAACTGATCTCTAACAGCTTGCAATATCATCGAACATCATTTTGCGATTCGAACCACCTCCTTTATAAGCATGTGTTAACAACCTGAAAGAGAAGAATGCGGCTCACTATGTTGGAACGGCGTGGCTACATACTCGATTGTCTGGGTATCAGGCTGGATTCCAGCAACAATGAAGCGTCGTTCAGTCCTTCGCCCTGAATGATGCGGATCAAGCGTTCTCCGCCAGCCCAGCCCAGGCCGAAGGCAGGTAAGTGAATTGTGGTCAGTGGGGGATCGTAATACTCTGCGAGGGGGATGTCGTCGAAGCCAACCACCGCGATATCCTGTGGGATGCGCAGTCCGGCTTCCTTGATGGCAAGGATGGCGCCCATAGCCACCACATCACTCGCCACGAACACGGCTGTCAATCGCGGTGTTATTTGCAGCAGGGTTTTCATGGCATCGAAGCCGCTGGCGGGAGTGTAGTTGCCTGCCTTGATGAGTGACCTGTCGACCGGGAGCTTTGCCTTCTTAAGTGCCTTCACATATCCGGCACGGCGCTGCTGTGCAGATGTGTAATCCAGCGGGGCATTCGTGATCATGCCGATGCGCTGGTACCCGCATTCAATTAAATGATCAACTGCCAGTTCCGCGCCGGCAGTTGCATTGACATCCACAAAGGGGATGTCGGTATCTGGCAATTGACCCATAAGCATGATGGGAACATGGCGTTGATGCAGAGTCATCAGCGCCGCGTCATCCTGACGGGGACCCGATAACAAGATTCCATCGACATGATTTTCTGTTATCAAGCGTGCATAGCCTCCGGTGTCGTTCGGATCAACAGGTTTCAAAAGGACGTGGAAACCCTGTTGCATCGCTGCCTGTTCCACGCCCAGAATGACCTGGGGAAGAAAGGCATCGGTGAAAATCTGCTCAGGTGACTGACAAAGTACAAGCCCGATCGTGTATGATTTTCCACTGACAAGTTTTTTGCCGGCGACATTGGGGGAGTAGTTGAGTTTTTTTGCCGCATCCAGTACTCGCTTGCGGGTTGCTGCGCTGATACTGACGCCAGGGACGTTGTTCAGAATGAATGAGACCGTTGTCCGCGATACATGTGCTAGTTTGGCTACATCCCTGCTGGTGGTTCGTTTCGCGGGTCTCATAAGCGTTGAGTTACTAACACGTGTTACTACTTTAGTATAAGGAATTCAAAGACGTTTGTCAAGTGTTTCATCACCCCGAAGGCTAGATGGGTTTTTCGCGGCTTGCAATCATCAGTCCCAGCCCGATCAGCACGCCCCCCAGGAGGAAGAGCGGAGTGATTTGTTCCCCCAGAAAGAGCCAGCCCAGGAGGGTGCCTACTACTGGCTGCGCAAAGAACGTAAGCGATGCCAGGCTGGCATCCACGAACGCGAAGGCAGTATTCCACAGGACCATTGCCAGTGCGGTCGAGATCACGCCGAGAAACAGCACGCCTCCCACAACGCCGAGGCTGATCTCTCCAACTCCCACCATCCCCAGTTCCCACGCGCCAGCGGGCATAGCAACTGGCAGCCCTCCCAGAAACGCGACCAAGCTAAAGAGCAGAATGTCAATCCTCTGAGTCGTTTTGCGTACCAGTACCGAATACAACGCCCATGTGATGGCAGCACCGATGAGCAGCAGATTCCCAAGGAACAGGTCGGGGTCCAACTGCGCCGAGCGCGGATCGATGACGGCGACAACACCCAGCGTGGCGAGCAGAAGCGACGCCAATCGCAGCGGTGTGATCCTCTCCTTGAGCAGGAGCGATGCAAAGACCAACACAAAGGCAGGCGTGGCAGACGTCACCAGTGAACCATTTGCCGCCGTGGAAAGTTTGGTGCCCAGGAACTGCAGGCTGAGCGAAACGCCATAGCCCACAAAGCCGACGCCGAGGACTTGTAATAATTGTCTCCGGGAAAGGCTGGGAAAACCCCACGGCAGCAGGACAACTCCAAGGGTGAGTGCACCTAAAATGAGTCGAAGGGAAACGAGGGAAAAGGGAGGGATGATCTCCAGCACGACTTTGCTGACTACATACATCCCGCCCCAGATGGATGCCGCGCTGAGACCGCAAAGAATACCCAGGACCGTTTTGTTCATAAGAGGGCAATCATAACTTTGAAATGAGCAGTGTCATTGCGAGGCGTAGCCGAGAAATCTCCTCGCCAAGATCGCAAACTTTTATCTGGCGTCAGTTACCGCTACCAATCTTTGCTCTGCCTCATCTTCTTGATTTCCCCTTTTCTCTTCTTCTCTTTCAATCGTTCTTCTTTTGATGCCTGTGTTGGTTTGGTCTTGTGACGCCTTTTCGGTTTGACAAGCGCTTTGCGTACCAGTTCCACAAATCGTTGAATCGCATCTTCCCGGTTTTGCTCCTGCGTGCGGAAGCGCCTGGCTTCGATCAAAAGTATGCCTTCCGTGCTGACCCGTTTGCCTGCGAGCTGGAACAAGCGCGCTTTTACATCCTCTGGCAGAGAAGCAGCCTGCACATTAAAGCGCAGCTGCGCGGCAGTCGCCACCTTGTTGACATTCTGCCCGCCGGGACCTGAGGCGCGCACAAAATCAATTTCCAGCTCGCGTTCATCGATTTGAACGGAAGGGGTGATTTCAAGCATAACGCAAGTATACCCTTGCGAAAGTTTTGATCTTTTGAATTTCCTTCTCGTGCTAACCTTCGCAAGGGGTTCTTCATAATAAAATCCCTCTCCCTTTCGCGCTGAGCGGAGCGCAATCGAAGCGGGGAGAGGGACAGACAGGGATATCTGGCTGCAAACTAAAACATCAGATCATTGATCTTCTTGATCATTTCAGGTGCGGGGCGCAGGTCTGCCTCGGTGAGTCGGTTAAGTGGCATATCGACGAGATTGTACGTCTCAGACAGGGTTGGCTTATCGGTGGAGATGTAAAGCAAACCGGTTGCCAGCCAGTTGTTGCGCTGTCCTTCTTCCAGCACGCGCAACGCTTCGAAGCGATCTGTGGGATTGTGACTCTTCTCAAGATTCTTCAAAACGATGACTGATCCGTCGTGCATGGTGACTTCACGGACCTCGCCCTCCTTCATTTCTTCTCCGAGCATGATCTCATTGCGCGGCGGGACATAGGTGATGTCATGCAGCGGAGCTTCATGATCCTTGCCCCATGGATAGGAGTAATGAGCATCTTCGTTGTTGTTGAACGTCACGCACGGGCTGATGATGTCGAGCACAGCCAGCCCCTTATGCGCGAACGCAGCCTTGATGAGTTCCTTCACCTGCTTTGGGTTTCCAGCAAAGGAGCGCGCCACAAAGGTCGCGTTGGAGATGACGGCTTCCATACAAATATCGATGGGCATATAGGGGTTGGTGCCCTGCTTCTTCAGGTGCAGCCCATGCTCGGCGGTGGCAGAGAATTGACCCTTGGTGAGCCCATACACGCCGTTATTCTCGACGATATACACCATGTCCACGTTGCGTCGCATGATGTGCTTGAACTGACCCATGCCAATGCTGGCGGTGTCACCATCACCTGAGACAGCGATGCCTTTCATTGTGTGATCGCCAAAGAGACCGCCGGTGGCGATCGAAGGCATACGTCCGTGCAGGCTGTTGAAGCCAAACGAACGATTCATAAAATAGGTGGGGCTTTTACTCGAGCAGCCGATGCCGCTGAATTTGATGACGTTCTCCGGCATCACGTTCATCTCGTACATGGCGGCGATGATCTGGTTCGAGATCGAGTTGTGCCCGCAGCCCGCGCAGAGCGTGGTGGGGTTGCCGCGATAGTCGTGCTTGGTCAACCCCGCGAGATTGGTATTCGCTGCAGCGGGCGTACCCGCCATAGGTAATGGCTGAGACATTATTTGACTCCTTCCGTGGCCGCGTCTTCTTCCGCAGCGCCCAAACTCACTGTTGGTTGCATATCCTCTTCTGCCGGGTCTGCTTTCACGCTCTGTGCGATCGTTGCCAAGATGCCTTCACGGACCCATCTGGCAGAGGCAGGCATGCCATCGCCATACGCAACCGATCGTAGCTTCAGGGCAGCTTCCGGATAGGCAAGGCTCAGTAATTGATGCAGCTGTCCATCGCGATTCATTTCTACCACGCCGATCTGGTCATGGGCGCGGATGAATTCATCCACTTCTTCGGTGAAGGGAATCGCCCGCACGCGCAGGAAACTCGTCTGCATGCCATGTTCGTTCTCCAGCTGGACGCGCGCCTCATTGATCGCAGCTTCGGTGGACCCATAGGCAATGATGCCGATCTTCGCGCCTTCCGTCATATAGGTAACCGGTTTGGGCAGGTACTGCTTGGCGGTCTCGAATTTTTTCTTCAAGCGCTCCATGTTGTGCAGAAAGATGGACGAATCTTCGGTATAGCGAGCATATTCGTCATGACCGGTTCCGCGTGTGAAATACGAACTCAATGGATGCTTGTTGCCCGGTATGGTGCGATAGGGGATGCCGTCTCCATCTTTATCGAGATAACGTCCCCAGTTGCCTTTTAGCTCCTCGAGGTCTTTTTCCCAGAGCACTTTGCCGCGATCGATGCGCTGATCGGGATATTCAAATGGCTTACTCATCCACTGGTTCATGCCCATATCCAGGTCAGAAAGGACAAAGACCGGTGTCTGCACGCGTTCCGCAACATCAAACGCCTTCCAGCCGAATTCAAAACATTCATTGACATTTCCGGGAAGCAAAATGATGCTCTGACTGTCTCCATGCCCGATGTTGTAGACAAAGCTAAGGTCCGCCTGTGACGTGCGCGTGGGCAACCCGGTGCTCGGACCAATGCGCTGCACATCCCAGACCACGATCGGGATCTCTGCATAATAGGCCAGCCCGGCAAACTCGGTCATCAGGCTCAAGCCGGGACCAGACGTGGACGTCATGGCGCGTAAGCCGCTCCAGCCCGCGCCGACTGCCATGCCGATGGCTGCCAGCTCATCCTCCGCCTGTACGACGGCATACGTCAACTTGCCATCTTCGCGTTTTCGAAGCATGGGCATGTAATCACTGACGGCTTCAGCCAGGGAGGAGGCAGGCGTAATGGGATACCACGAAACGAACTGAGCGCCGCCAAAGATCGAGCCAATTGCCGCAGCGGTGTTGCCGTCTGCCATGATCAGTCCGTCTGTCTTCTGCATGGGCTCGAGTACGAAGGGATCCTTCTTTTCGAGATTTGCCCCTGCCCACTCAATCCCCGCTCGCACCATGGTCATGTTCATATCGATTGGCTTTTGTTTGCCCTTGAAATGGAAGGTCAGTGCAGCTTCGATCTTGTCCAATTCGATATTGATCATATGCGCAAGCATACCCACATACACCATGTTGCCGACGAGATCGCGAAAATCATTGGGGATGGTCTTGTCGCCGCGCACGATCTGCTTGATCGGCATGGGGTAGACGGCAATATCGGCGCGGGTGATTGGCTGTTTGATATCGTCGGCGTAGTAAAACGCTCCGCCGGATGCCACCGAGGCGAGGTCCCGCGCGAACGAGTCGGGGTTCATCGCGATGACAACCTCCTGCTCCTCACGCCGCGCCAGGAAGCCATCCTTGTTGGCACGGATCGTATACCAGGTGGGCAAGCCCTGAATATTGGAGGGGAAGAGGTTCTTGCCCGAAACAGGGATGCCCATCTTGAAGATGGCGCGCAAGATAGTATTGTTGGCTGTGGAACTGCCTGAGCCGTTCTTTGTGCCAACGATGATCGAAAAATCATTGACTACTTTATCCATGAGACTCCTCAATGTTTTATGTCATTGCGAGGAGCGCTCGCTGCGACGAAGCAATCTCCTGAATGGATGGGTAGACACTTGCACCTGATGCAAGTGCAGGTGTTGCTTCGGGCGGACGAACACCGCCCTCGCAATGACATGATTCTACGCTCTCTGATACAACAGGTCGGTATGGGCGACGAGCGCCTCATAGCCAGCCTCGAAATTGCCATTACAGATCGCCTCCACCATCTTCTGGTGGTACTGCCAGACTTCCTGTAAATATTCATAACTGCCTGCAAAGACGTTCAAGCCCACCGCTTCATAAGCCTCCCAGTAGGCTTCCAGGATGCCGGTGACGAATGGGTTCTCCAGGCGGCTGTAAATCTTCAGGTGTAAAAGGCAGTGTTCCTCGTGCGGCACCTGGACCGGCGTGTTGCGCAATTTCTCCCAGGCGCGTGCCACCAGGTTTTGCAGCGCCTGCTTGTCTTCTTCGGTCAGCGCGCGGACTGCCTCGTGCCAGAACGCCGACTCGACATGGTTGCGCAGTTCCGCATATTTGCGGAAATGCGCATGGTTCAGCGCCAGGGCATAACCCAGACTCTGACGGACCGCAGGCGTGAACGAATACTCGCGGCGCCGCGTTCCCATCCTCGGCTTGACTTCCACACGTCCGAGAGCGCGTGCCACTTCCAGTTGTTCGCGCAAGGCCGCGACGCCAATGCCCAGCTCACGACTCAACTCGTTGAGGGTGGGAAGTCCACGTTCCGCCTCTTCATGCGAGGCAAGGTAGCGCAGAAATTCAGAGATGTCGGGGGAGATGCGTTCACGAAGCATAATAATTTTGATTAATCAGATTAATAGGAGTATATAGTCATTCAGGATGAACGTCAAGAGAAATTGTAGCCTTTGCCCGGTTCCAGATGTCCTGTTCGCCACCAGGAGCAAAAAAGGAAGACAGTCGGTCTTTGCTGTCTTCCTGGTGTGGTCGGTTTCGTTAGCTGCCGGGCTATTTTGATCGGTCAATGCCTTCCATACGGTTGTTGATCTCCCCGAGCAATCGCTGTAGCTCATCGCGCTCATTCATCGCCATCTGGAGCGATGCCGTAAATGTGGCGCGCTCTGCCTCGGGGATGGTCTCCAGCAGTCGTTCATCGCGCGTAATCTGCGTGATCTTTTCCTGCATCTTTTTTTCGAGGCGCTGGCGGTAGCCCTGATAGAACTCCTCCTCGCTCATCATCGTAGGAACAGGCGAGACTTCCTTGGTGAAAAGCTCATCGACCGTCCCGAGGAATTTTTCGAAGTTCACCGGCTTCTCGATAAAGCGTGTGGCGCCGATGTTCAACGCAAACGCCTTATCTTCAAGAGCTACATAGGTGGCGGTAAGAAAGATGACCGGGATCTCGCGCGTCTCGGGGTTGATGCGTATACGATGGACCAGCCCGAAGCCGTCCAGCCGCGGCATCATGATATCGGTGATCACCAGCGCCGGCCGTTCCTGTTTAATGCTGCTCAGCGCTTCCTGCCCGTTGCGGGCGGTTACCACCCTGTAGCCCTTGAATGTGAGCGTGGCTTCCAGTAGTTTCAGGATATCGGGCACATCTTCAACAATTAACACATATCCGTGTGGCATGACCATACCTCAATTGTAATCGTTTCCCGCCGCGTGGACGGATTCCCCTACGATCTCCCTGGGTGGAATATCCGGCTGTGTTGGTGGAGCCGCGTACAGAGTATTGCCTATCTATTCTACATCCAATCAAGCAGGATTCTCTTTCAAAAAGATTTCAAAATCCATTTGCCGGGTACCCAGGAGGCGTCTGATTCATATCAATATCATGATTAACGGTCGCCGCAACCCCGGCAGCCGCTTTTTATGTAACTTTCATATTTGAAAGGCGTCATGTCCCCGCTTTACAACAATGAAAGGATTGGATACATGGCAGCCCGTAAGCAACATTCGTTTTTCGCGTTCTTTTTGATTCTTGTTTTGTGCGTAAATCTTCTCAATGTGCAAACCGTGCACGCAGACGGGGAAACACCCACAGAGCCCCCCGTGGCGACCGAAGTGGTAACCGAAGAACCCGCAGATCAACCGACGGAACCTCCCGTCGAATCCACGCCAGAGTCTGTGGAGGCAACTCCGCTTCCCGAAGAGTCCACACCCGAGCCGGTGGAGACCGAAGCGACCGCCACGCCTGTGGCAGACATTCTCACCCAGGTGCCTGAAAGCACCGAGGTGGTGGTGCTCGATGAAAACGGCAACTCAGTTCCCCTTGCCACCGAAGAGGCAGCCGAGATCACCGAAATGTTCGACCCGATGTGGTGCCCGGCAGGCGTCTTGCCCGGCGGCGCTGGTTGCTCGCAAAACTTCGCCAGCATCAGTCTGTTGATCAACAGCATGATCAGCAACACGACAAATTACGATGCCAACGGGATCATTTACTTTGCGGCAACCACTGGCTCACAAACAACGGGAGCATCGCTTAGTCTCACAAACACCACTCTGGGAGGCGGCGATTTCAATACCCTCAACGATTTCAACCTGACGCTGCAGGGCGGCTGGAACGGTCAGAACGGCGGCAACGCCACCTTCACAGGGACAACGAATTTCGGCACCAACGCCGTCACCGTTGGTACAAGTGGCAATCCCTGGATTGGTAACATCACGCTCAATAATTTCTCGTTCAACGGCGTTTCCAGCACCAATGCAGTCACAGTCTATACGACCAGTGGTGATATCACCTTAAGTAATGTGGATGTGGCTCAACAGTCGGGGGAAGATTATGCAGCGTTTCTTAATTCCACTTCCGGCGATATTACCATTCAAAATGGAAGCAGCTTTGATGGTGACAATACTGGGAGTGATGAAAGCCGGGGCGTTTCAGCTACCACCAGCACTGGATCCATCACGATCAGCGATACAACCTTTGCGCAAAGTTCGCAAAATGGCGGCTCTTACGATGGTGCCACACTCAGCGCGCCCACTGTCACCCTCACCAATGTAAGTTCCTCTAGCAACGACGGTGACGGCATTACGATTAATAATGCCACTCTCGTCACACTGAACAACGTCAACGCTAGTAACAATGGGTCGAGCAACACTGGCTCTGGTGTAATTATCAACGGTCCATCCGGGACGAATGTCTTCGTCGATGGCGGCACCTTTAGTAACAACGAAGACTATGGCATCCAGGTTGGAAACACAAATAACGTCACGATTTACGTGCAATCGACTCCCACCTGCACCGGGAACGATCAGGGCTGCTCCAATGACACCTTCGTCCAGGCTGACTCCACGCCGCCGGTCATCACCAAGACCGTCACCGGAACAACGGGCGCAAACGGCTGGTATATCGGGAACGTGACCGTCGACTGGACAGTGACCGATCCCGAGTCTTCCTTCACGATGACTGGCTGTGTAGACACCACCATCAGCACGGACACGGCAGAGACCACGCTATCCTGTTCCGCCACCAGCGTGGGGGGCACAAGCAGCGACTCCGTTACGATCAAGCTCGATAAGATCGCTCCCTCGTTGAGCCTGCCCTCGAACATCGTTCAGGAAGCCACCTCCCTGAACGGCGCAGACGTGACCTACGTTGCCTCTGTCAACGATAACCTGGATCTCTCCGTCACGATCAGTTGCAGCCCCGCCTCCGGCTCCATCTTCCCGCTGGGCACAACAACCGTCAACTGTTCTTCTACCGACGCAGCCGGCAACAACGCCAATGGCAGTTTCAACGTCACCGTCCAGGACAGCACTGCGCCGGTCATTATCCCCACCGTCACAGGCACAGTGGGAGCGAATGGCTGGTACACCAGCGACGTCAGTGTATCCTGGTCTATTACCGACGCGCAGACGGAGATCAAGTCTTCCACCGGTTGTGAAGCCGCCGCGCTCACCGATGAGACCACCGGCGTCACACTGACCTGCTCTGCCACGAACAATGTCGACCTTGTCAATTCTGTATCCGTGGAAATCAAGATCGACAAGACCGCGCCGACTAACGTTCTTTTGAGCGCAGCTGGCACACTCGGGAGCAATGGCTGGTACACCAGCGCGGTGACCATCTTGACGAGCGGTGAAGATCCAATCAGCGGCGTCAACTGTACCGCGGATCAGATCTTCTCCACAGACACACCGGGCATTGAAGTCAACGGCTCCTGCACGAACGGCGCCGGGATGAGCACGAACGCCGCTCCGTTGACGATCAAGATCGATACAACCGCCCCGGCGATTGCCTACCAGGGCCAACACCCGGCGGCGAACGGCAGTGGCTGGAACAACACAGATGTCGCACTGACCTGGGAATGCACCGACGCGGTCACTACTCCTGTCACGCAGACACTGACTTCCGAAGCCGCGAATCAGTCTGCGACCGGCACCTGCACCGACCTTGCGGGCAATACAGCTTCTGATACCCAGGGGGGAATCAACATCGATAAAACCGCTCCGACACTGCAACTACCATCGGACATCACAGCAGAAGCAATCACCGCGAATGGCGTTGACGTCACGTACTCCGCCTCAGCGAGCGACAACCTGACCCCGTCCATCATCCTCACTTGTAACCCTGCTTCTGGTTCGCTCTTTGGTTTGGGACAGAACATTGTCAACTGCTCCACCATCGACCTGGCAGGCAATAGCGCCACCGGCAACTTCAATGTCTTTGTGGTAGACACAACGGCGCCGCAACTCGTGCTGCCCCTGAACATCACCGCCAATGCCACCGGTCCTCTGGGTGCAGCGGTCAGCTTTACCGTAACGGCAACCGATGCTGTGGATGGAGACGTGGCAGTATCCTGTAATCCTGCTTCCGGCTCGAACTTCCCGGTCGGTCCCAACGAGGTGAACTGCACTGCCACCGACGATCACAACAATCAGTCCAGCGGAAGCTTCTTCGTCAACGTACAGGACCCGGATGCTCCCAGCCTCAGCCTGCCCAATAACATGACCGTCGAAGCGACCGGACCTGGGGGCGCGACCGTCAATTTCTCGGCGACCGCCACCGACATTGTGGACGGCACCCTGCCCGTCACCTGCGCGCCTGCCTCCGGCAGCACCTTTGCCTTTGGCACAACCACCATCCATTGCCATGCGACGGATGGCAGCCAGAACACCACGGAAGCTGCATTCAACATCACTGTGCAGGATACGACTGCACCCGTCATTGCACCGTATGCCGACATCACCGCAACGACCAATAGCGCGGCTGGAATGATTGTCAACTATGCCAGTCCCTCCACCTCCGATGCTGTAGATGGCGCCGGCAGCGCCTCCTGCACGCCTGCTTCTGGCACACTCTTCCCGCTGGGCGATACAGAAGTGAACTGCACCATCACCGATACGCACGGCAACTCAGCCAGCAGCACTTTCTCGGTGCACGTCAAGCAGAACCAGACCGGTAACCAGACGGGTACCCATGGCAGAACGCCCGTTACCAGCTCCTCCGCGTTCACCATCCCGCTCACCGGCGGCGAACTGATCGGACTGGACTGCAACAGCGTGCTCTGGTCATCTGGCGTCAGGCTTTCCTTCTTCAACCTGTGCGACCATCAGGCTGCGATCAATTCCCTGAGTAACAATGATCTGCCTGCCGACCTGCCCGAAGGCTTCTCCTTTGTGACGGGTCTGGACGTGGCTGTGCTCAACGACGGTCAATTGCTCGAGTCTCTGCCCGAGGGCGCAGGCATCGAGCTGGACTTCCCGCTCAATGGAGAATCCGCTGACGAATTCGCCGTCCTGTTCTGGGACGTGGAAAGCAAGGAATGGGTCGAGGTCTCCGAAGCAATCGATGCTGACGAAATCTCCACCACTCTCGACGAAGGTGATGGCTTCTATCAAATCCACAGCAACAGCTTGGCGGATCTGTATTACCAGGTCCTCAGCGCAGAGAAGGCTGGCGTCTTCGTCCTGGTCAAGAAATAAGGTTGCCTCTATTCCGCACTGGCGGAAGGGGGATGTGCCAGTCAGCGGAGCAGAGGCTAGTCCTCACGGGGGGAGCAAGGGGGCAACACGAGGAATTTACCATCGCCGCCCCCATTCCAAACCGGGATGGGGGCGGTTTTCGTTTACCAGGTTCAGATTTGGTTTCGCCGCTTTCTGATGATTTCCCTTATTTCGTCATCCGTGAGTCGGACGTCTTCCCCGGCCCGAGCTTTGCCCTGTGGCGCATGCCTGTTGGCACGGACCATGAAGTACCCTGCCGCGATCGAGGCAGGAATGAGGGGCAGCACGATCAGAAAGCTTCGTGCATCCGGGAGTGCCGTCTTGACGGATGTGGTTGTCCGCAAGACTGCGTTCGCCAGAGTCAACTGCCTGTTATGCTCATCTGAAACTGCCAGTGCCTGCCGAAGTTCTTCAATCGTCTTCTCGCGTTCCGAAATGATCTTCTGACTCTCGAGCAGGCCTTCACGCAAGCTGTCGCGTTCCACAGTCAGCGCCGCATTAGCACGAGCCAGCTGTGCGTTGAGTTCCCTCAGTTGAGCGAGTTCATCTCGGGTGTGCAGGCTGTCTGCGAGCATGAAGCCAAAACCGATGAAGACCAGGAAGAAGAGGTGAAACACGCTTTTCATTCTGCACTCTCCTCTGCAAGGGGGGCTACTGATCCTCCGGAAACTGGAGTTTGATCACTGCCTTGCACCCTGAGAATACAGGACTCTGCGATTTACCTCATCTTGCAAAAGAAGGAATTTTTGCCGGAAAAAAGAAGCACGAGGCGATGCTTCTTTTGCATCAGTCCGGCAGTTGTTTCATCTGCGTTACCGCAAGTATCCCATCTCTCGCGCCAGCAGGACCGCCTGTGTACGGTTCTTGGCATTCAGCTTCCCGAGGATATTTTTGACATGGTTCTTGGCAGTTGCCTTGGCAATGCTAAGTAGCCTTGCGATGTCCTTATCGGAGTGGCCCTCCCGCAGCAATGCCAGCACCTGTAATTCCCGCTTCGTGAGTACCTCAGCCTTGCCCACTGGAGGAAACGGTGGCGGGTCACTTTGTGGTTGGTAAGCCTGCTCGCGGATTTCAGTTAGCAATTCCTCAAGCGTGAACGTTTTTAGCAGAGCCGAGTCTGCGCCGGCCAGCCGCGCATCACGGATCAGGTTTTCATAAGCGGTCACGGCAATGATCTTCACCTTAGATTCTTGTTTGATCTCACGGATCACCGACCAGCCTGCGCTCTCGTCACCGAACCACAATAAATCCATCAATAATACATCCGGTTGCAGCTCTCTCACTTTTCGTTTCGTCTCCACTGCAGACTTTGCTTCGCCCACCACCTCCATATCGCTGGCGGTCTCCAGGATTCTCTTCCAGCCCTCCCTTGCGATCAACGTATCATCGGCTAACAATATTTTGATCTTCTGTTCCATCACTGCCTCCTTTCCTTATCAGGTTTTGGGATGTAAATGCAAAAGAATCTCTGTTCCCTGGTTGATCCCCGTGTTGATCATCAGGTCAGCGGACATGTCACCCCAGGTGTTGATCTTCTGCGAGAGCTGCTGCATCCGCTCCATGCCGTAGCCAGGCCCGATTTCTGGCGCGATGCCTTTGCCATTGTCGATGACGGCCAAAGTGATTCCGTGCTTATTTTCTTCAACTTTTACCCGAACACGGAGTTGGGGGTCCTCAATGATTCCAGAATGCTGCACCGCATTTGAGAACGCCAGCAGTGCGATGCGAATGATCGTGTTGCGCAGTTTGGCTGGCACCTCGAGGTCTCGCGGGCACTCAATGATGATGTCCATCGGGCTCTTATATTTCGGCAGGGCACGGTTCGACCAGGCAGAGAGGGTTTCGGTCAGCGCGTCTTGAAAGGTGCCAGCCTCGAACGACTTGGATCGCACGTTGGTATGCAATGTCTTCAGCTCGTTGATGCTCGTATACGCGTGGCGGCGGAGCTGAGGCATCAGTTCACGGACCCTGGAGTAATCATCCTTTTTCAGCCACTTCTCGATGGCTTCGATCCATAGAATGACACCTGAGTGATGCCAGTTGATCAGGTCGTGCAGGTCCTCTGCCAGCCCGGTATGTTCCCACTCCTTGATGTCCTCATAAATGCCGATATTCTCCATAGCCCTGGCAAATTCGTTTGCGAGGCTGATTAGATTCTCCCGGTCCTTTTCATCGAAATCCTTGAGCCCCGTCAGGGTACGCTTGTTCTCCAGTGTGAGCACGCCGATCACATTGCCGTCCCGGTCCTTGAACGGGGCCAGCAATACAGACTGGCAGGACCGGCTTGGCAAATATTGTAAATGCTCGTCTTCCCCGGCCCAGGCGTGATGCTTCTTATATCCTTCACGGTTATAGCACAAGACTTCCCCTGTGGCTGCCACCCATGCCGTGAGCCCCGACCCGGGAAGCGTGGAGATTGGTTTGTGCCTGGACATGAAATCTGTCTGTGACAAGTAATTGGAATGCTTTAGGGAGATTTGATTCCCCTGCACAAAATACAACGAACAGCCCTCCGCGTTTAAAAGCTTTGCACCCACCTGTACCACCACTTCACAGATGGTGTTGATATCCCTGCCTTTAGCAAGTTCCTGGCTGATGGTATCAATGAAGGACTGGGTGCGGTTCTGCTGGTCAATGATGCGCTTCTGAAAACGTCCCAGTTCGAGGACCCAGCCAGCCGCGTCGGCAAAGACCCCGATGAGCTCGAGGGTTTCTTTGTTCGGCTCTGACCCGTTCAGCGGCACGTCGAGTGACAGGATACCAAGAATATCTCCAGATGGGTCGAGCAGAGGCGTAAGCAGTGCATCATAAGGATCCCAGCCGCTCTCCTTCCGGGCTGAGCGGCGCGGCTTGTAAAAGTGTTTGTCTACCACCTGTTTCCAGCCAGGGGTGGTATGTTTGATTAGGTAGGAATTTCCCGCCTTGTACGCTGGCCGAAGGAATCGTCTCAGGACAGACAAATTCAGACTCGTCCCCAGGACTTTCTTCCGTACGTTCTCGGTGACCCCGCTGATGGCGGTCGTAATCAATTCATTGTCCCTCGAAAGGATGCGAATGCGTGCGACCTTGAACCCTAGCAGATCTGTTGCGGCATCCGAGATCTGCTGGCAGAGCGCCTCCTCGCTGCCGGTGGTATCAAACGAACGGATCTGTTCAACGATCTTCCGCAAAACGCCTCCCTCTTCCCGCCAGCCCTGAAAGTCTCTAATCTTGGCGATTGCCATCGACGCCTGGGTTGTCAGGTCCGTGAGAATCGTCTCGTCGTCCAGGTTGAAGGTGGAGGGGTTGGTACTTTCAAGGCTAAGAGTTCCGTAGAACTCCTCGTCATTCGGGTCGAAGAGCGGGGCGACGATCAGCGAGCGGTATTCGATCGTATCGCCGAAGCGGACGTACCAGGGATGATCATCTACATCCGGCACATTGATGGTATCGCGGGTTTCGAGTGCCCGCCCGGCAACACCATAGCCCAGGGATAGATCTGGTTGGATGCGTGTTTGGTTTGACCAGACGAAGAACCGGGGCGTGGTCTCAGAGGAGAATGAACAGATGGGGACCAGACCCTTGTTACTGGGCTGGTATCGATGGAGCGTTAATTTCTCGATATGCGGGATCTGCTGCCGAACCTCCTCGATCAGGGTGTGCACTACCTCATCCTCGCTGCTCGAGGAAACGAATTTCCCGCCCACCTCCTTGCCTTTTGCCTCGCGCAGCTTGACCTGGCGGTGTTCGAGACAGTTCTCGATGGCATTGCTCACCAGGAACGCAAACTCCCGTAGCAGAATGCGTGAAACGCTGTCGAAGCCGTTGGTGCTGTTGTGTCCCATATTGATCACGCCCATCACCTGACCGGCGCGGTTGAAGAGCGGCTCGGCGATGATCGATAGGGGTTGTGAGTCGAAGAACTTGTGGTAGATCGTGCGGTCGTTGAAATCTGCGACCATGTTGGCGCTTTCGAACGGCTTACCGTGCACCAACACGAAGCATTTGCTGGAGAGATCTTCAATGGAGGCATTCGTCCGCAGGTTGAAGTTGTGCAGCAGGTGACCGACGTATCTGTGGGTGCGCGGGTCCACGATGATGATCAGTCCGCGCTGTGCCTGCGTCAGGTCCACGGCTTTCTCTATAATCTCGAGCATCAGGCGCTGGAGGTCGAGTGTCTTGTGCAACTCCTTGGCAACTTCGGTCAGCCGCCCGGGTACCAGGTTGACCCGCTGGCGAAGCAATTCGAACGTGAAACTCAACACCAGGATGGGGATGCAGACCACCACAAGCTGGAGCGGGCTGAGCGGGTTGTCGGTATACACCATGCCGCCCAGTATCAACCCAACGATGGCTGCGAAAGAAACAAGCAGCTTGATCCATTGGCGTTCGGCAAAATAAAAGATTGTTGCCACCATGGGAATAGCATAGGCGGGCGCCACCAGGAAGCGGCTCGTAGAACCTACACTCATCAGAAATGAAATAATGATCAGGTTAAAAAGGATGCGAATTACCCGGAAGACTATGGAATCATAGACCTGGCTCCAGCGTCTGTGGATCAGCTCGAGCAAGGCAAGATAAGACGTGTAGACGACCAGCCACCAGAAGATGCCATTCAGTTCCGTCTCATGGAACGCCTCGAAAATATAGAGGTAGATTACAAAACCCAGCAGGATCCAGCCCGAGAAGCTGATGAGAATTCCTGCGGGCTCCACCAGGCGGCGGTCCAGGCTTCCCAGTATCCCCTTGGCAGCCTTGCGGGCACCGACAACCGGTTCTTCTTTATGGATCGCGAGCGTCATAGCTTCCTTTACTCCCTTTATTGACTGGACAGGGTACCCGTATTGTGTCCCATTTGATGGCTCTTTCCCAGATGCTTATTGCCTAATTCCTAAGGTCTAGAAAGAATTATCCCAAATAGCTCTTTTGCATTATATAAAGTGAAACACGGATGGAAAGAAAAGGAATTGATTTGGCGCAAACTCCCTGCCGAACTCGACAGGCAGTTTGCATAAAATAATTCAAAGGATTTGCCTCAGCCGAGGCTGTTGCCGTTCCGCTACAGGTTCTGCCGGGCCCTTGTTTTCCCTACAACTCAATGCTGTTCAGCAGGTCTCGTAGTGCCGCCAACTCCTCTCGGGACAACGTGACTCCCTTGCCCATCTTCTCACCATCCGCGGACCAATCCCGCAAGTCGTACTTCGGCTCACGGTCGTTCCAACTGATCAGGTTGAGCTCCTTCGCCCAGCCGGAAGCTGACCGGGAAAGCACGCCGACCTTCTGCACGATTTCATATTTGATATCAGCCATGGTTAAAGTCTCCTCGAAGGAATTGTAATCCTATTGTTGTAATTCCTCCCTGCACTCCTGCGTATACTCACCCATGATGAACGAGATACGCACCCACGACAAACTCTTCCTCCTGCGGCTTGCCTTCAAGGGGCTGGACGACGAGGAACTGGAGCAGGTCGCCGCTCTCACCGAGTTTCGCACCTATCCTGCCAACCACATCCTGTGCCATGAAGGCGCCTACGAGGATGTGCTCTACGTCATCGCGGATGGGAGCATCGTCATCACGCAGAAAACCAGCGACGGCGAGGAACGCCTGCTGCGGGAGGGCGGCAGGGGTGACGTGGTCGGCGAGATGGCGCTCATCCAGAGTGCGCCGCGGGCTGCCACCGTCCGCACCACCAGCGAGTGCACCGTGCTCGAGATGGAGAAGCAGGACTTCGAGACCATTCTCAGCCGCAGCCCGCGCATGGCGATCGACATCATCCGCATCACCCTCGACCGCATCCGTGACAACGACCGCAGGATGATCGAAGACCTGCAGAAGACCAACAAGGTGCTGCGCCAGTTGGACCGCA